>DATFJD010000386.1:0-3314 GCA_035269475.1 Halalkalibaculum sp. | reverse complement strand
AAGCTTCGATCTTTTCCTTCTGTCTGGCATTTGCCATCCCCAGGTATAAGGCAAGGCCGTGCCCGGCGGCATCAAAGTGCGTATTGTAGCCTCTCGGATCGACGGCGCAGGCAAAGTGCATTAATTCTTTTTCTGCCATTTCTTCAAAACTCCGTTTGTGATAGACGGCCGGATGACCGCTGACTGCCGATGCCGGCCAGAAATTAATTTCTATTCGCTCCCGAATTATGCGGGCTTGTACCTCTCTGTCTTCGTCACCGTAAAGTTTTGCATAAAGTTCGAGTCCCCAAAGTCTCAGGCAGTTATCATATAGGGTATGGCCTTGTACCGGGTATTCATCTGCCCAGTTTCCACTGAGCGGGGTGTATATCAATCCTCTGCCATTGAATTCCCAGCGGTCCATTATTTCCAGTGCTTGCAAAAGATTGGGCTGCAGTTTTCTTTTCAGTTCTTCATCATCGGTATGTGAAATCAAAAGTGAGGCCCCGACTACAAACCAGGAGGTGGCGTCTACCCGGCCAGCCAGCCCGCCGTAGCTGATATCGGGATGACCCTCGTCGGGCAAGAGGTTGGAGGGTATCATGCCGTGGGGGTGCTGGTATTCAGCCAGCGTCAGGATGGATTGCCTGAAACCCTCCAAAACCTGTTCATCTCCCGTAGGGATTGCGGCAATGCCCGCTACCATGGAATCGCGCGACCATAGCCGCCGGTAGTTGTCCTGTGCTTCGGGGCTTGCCATGATCCCAAAATCGGTACAGGCTTCCCGAAGCAGTTGCAGCGCACGGCTTTCCAGAGATTTTAGATCCATACGTTAAAGTACAGTATGATAGCGATTACCATGATTATGAGTCCGGCTCCCTGGTACCTGTAATTCTTGTACCAGGCAAGCTCTTTCAACTCCTCGGTCTCTTTTCGGAAGCCTGAAGGCTGCCAGACCGTATTTTCTACCACTTCTGCCGAAGGAGGCTCCGCGGTATAACTTCCTATGACATGAGCGATAACACAAATACCAAAATGGATGCCGGTCATATAAAGGAAGTCGGTCAGTTGTTCGGTGGCATTGAAGGTGATGGCAAACAGAGTAATGATGGCACCGACAATAATACACCACAAGGCGCCGGTTTTGTTGGCCCTTTTCCAGAACAGGCCCACTACAAAGAGGGCAATGATCGGCGGACTGAACCAGGAGAGTACATACTGCAGGTAATCCCACAGTTTTTCAAAATGCTGGATCTGGGGCGCCCATAATACGGCAATGATCATCACGATGGCTGTAATCCACCGGCCTATGCCCATCAGCTCTTCCGTGTTTTTATCAGGGTGAAGCTTCTGATAGAAGTCCATGGTAATAAGGGTGGATACCGAGTTAAGGCCTGAGTCGATGCTCGACATCATGGCGGCAATGAGCCCTGCGAGTACCAGCCCCAAAATGCCTATTGGCAGCAGGTCGAACATCATGGTTGGGTATACGGTATCAACTTCAACGATACCGGGGTAGAGTACGCGGGCAAAGGCACCGGGCATGATCATGATGAAGAGAATGAGCAGCTTCAGGAAGCCTGCAAACATGGCGCCCCACTGTCCTTCGGCAGTAGATTTTGAAGCGAGTGCGCGCTGGGTGATATACTGGTTGGTACCCCAGAAATAGAAACCCAGCAGGAAGACCCCCGTAATGAGTCCGGGCCAGGGAAGCTCTTCATCCGTAGCCGGCTTGATAATATCAAAATGGGAGGGGTCGGTTACAGCCATCACCTCGGTAAGCCCGCCTGATTGTTCCCAGGCGAACCAGGTAATAATCATAGACCCGAATATCAGAATAACTGCCTGTATGGCATCAGTGATGACTACCGCCGAAAGTCCACCGGTAATGGTATAGATACCCGCTATGACGGCGAGGCCGGTAATCACGGCCCAAAGCGGCACTCCCGGGAAAATGAGCTGAATGACAATGCCGCCGGCATACAGAGTGGCCGAAATATCTACAAATACGTTTAAAACAATTGCTATAAATGATGCGTAGGCTCGGGCGTTATAATCATACCGGCGTTCCAGATATTCGGGAATAGTAAAGATCCGGTTTCTCAGGTAGAAGGGCAGGAAGAATACGGCAAAAATAATTAATACAATGACAGCCATCCATTCGTAGCTGAATACCGAAAATCCGGCGCCATCGGCATAGCCGGAACCGGTGAGCCCGATAAGGGTATTGCTGGATATGTTGGATGCAAATAGTGAAAAACCGATGAGCGGCCAGGTAAGGTTGCGGCCGGCAAGAAAGTAATCTTCGGCCCCTTCGTGACGTTTGCCTATCCAGAAACCAAGGATCAGAACGCCTATGATATAGGCAACGACAATGACCATGTCAATTAACGCTAAATTGAAATCAGGCATAGATTGTCCCCTTTTTGTTGTGCCATCTTTGGTGAAACTCCCCTCAAAGCAGACGGTTAAAAATTAATTTAATATTTAATGAATTACGCGGAGATTTGAAAATTTTGATGGAACACGGATTTAAGGGGTCCGGATGGGGGATCGCGGATGGGTTACAGCTGATAATTTTGTCGCTAACTATAAGTGAATATTGATCAGTGAGGCGTAATTTATTTTGGTGCCATGTTACCCACCCCGGTTTCTGATGAATCAGAAACCTGCCCCTCCCAGGAGGGGACTTAATTGTGTCCTTATTTATGACTATTTATAAATTTAGAAAAAGAGAAAGTCCCCTCCTGGGAGGGGAGATTAAGACCGAGCTTGTCGAGGTCGTAAATCGGGGTGGGCCAACGCGAGATCGGAAAAGTATTACCATTTAGCAATTATACGCCATAAATCGCCTGCTCAATGTAGCCTTGGCGTAGTTGAGGGGTGGGTAATGGATTACCGATCAGCGTCCAAATTAATCTCAACCGATATCATAGTTAATAAGCCACACTTTGTGCACCTTTGTGCTCCTTCGCGTGCCTTTGTGGTACAACCCGATCGGACTTGGTCAGGAAACTCAATTAATAGGGAAGCTAAAAGTAAACCGTGTGCCCCGGCTATTTGAGATATGCAGGCTGGCATCCAGCTGATTCTTGAAGGTCTCAATCAGCATCATCCCCAATGAACTGCTTTTGCTGATATCAAAATCTTCAGGAATACCGTGCCCGTCATCGGCTATAACCAGCCGGGCATCACCGTTCTGTTTTTTCATGGCGATCTCAATAGAACCCTTATCTTTATTCTCAAAGCCGTGCTTAAAGGCATTAACCACAATCTCGTTGATCAGCAGGCCGCAGGGAATCGCCTGGTCTATGTCGAGGTTGATATCTTCGATT
>DATFJD010000385.1:0-2696 GCA_035269475.1 Halalkalibaculum sp. | reverse complement strand
GGAGTGGGCATGCCAAAAACCGTATTCACCAACTACTCATCTGAAGTCGATAAAGTAATAGCTTCGGTGGGAGGGCCGCCCCTAATCGTCAAACTGTTGGAAGGCACCCAGGGGGTCGGTGTAGTGCTTGCGCCTACTCAGAAGGCTGCAGAATCGATCATACAGGCCTTTCACAGTATGAAAGCGCGTGTAATAGTGCAAGAATTTATCAAAGAGGCCAAAGGGGAAGATATTCGGGCGTTTGTCATTGATGGAAAAGTGGTAGGAGCCATGAAACGGAAGGGCAAGGAGGGTGAGTTCCGGTCTAATGTTCACCGGGGAGGAAGCGTAGAACTAATAAAATTAAATAAACAACAGCGGAAAGCTGCATTGGTTGCCGCTCAATCCATGGGCCTTTCAATTGCCGGGGTTGATATGCTTCAGTCCGATCGGGGACCGCTGATACTGGAGGTTAATTCTTCTCCGGGGCTTGAGGGCATAGAGCGTGCCACTGAAAAGGATATTGCGGGACAGATCATCAGCTTTATTGAAAAGAAAATTGAACAGAAAAGAAATAACAAAAGTACCAGGAGAAAGATAAAGAGCGATGCCTGATTCAATAACGATCAACAAGAAGAAAATCGGGCTGGGAGAGCAAGCTGAAATCTTTCTCAATATTGCCCGTCTTCCTACTTATACCAATATTGATTTGCCCGTACATGTGTACAGGGGAAAAGAAGACGGTCCAGTACTACTACTGACCGGAGGTCTTCACGGTGATGAAGTTAATGGTATAGAAATCATACGAAGACTAATCAGCAGTAAGAAAATAGTACCCGAAAGAGGCACTGTCATTGCCATGCCGGTGGTAAATGTATACGGTTTTATTCAAAACGTCCGGGGCTTGCCTGACGGTAAGGATATTAACCGAAGTTTTCCGGGTTCTAAAGGCGGATCTTTGGCAAAATTACTGGCATATACGCTTATGAATGAAGTTATACCACAGATTGACTATGGCATTGATTTTCATACCGGCGGTTCTGCGAGAGCCAACTATCCCCAGGTACGATGCACGCTTAACATTCCCAAAAACAAAGAGCTGGCCAAGGCCTTTGCTCCGCCTATTATAATAAACTCCGCCCTCATCAATAAATCATTTCGCAAAGCGGCCAAAAAGAAAGGTAAGCATATATTGGTTTATGAATCCGGAGAGTCGCTCAGGTATGATGAGACGGGTATAGAGGAAGGAATGAACGGTACGCTGCGGGTAATGGAACATCTGAACATGATTGAATCGGCACCCGAACCGAACGAATATGAAATATTCCATAAAACGACTTGGGTTCGGGCTAAATATGCCGGATTATTCAGCTCCAAAGTAGATTTAGGAGAAATTGTCAACAGGAGACAGGTACTGGGCCACATTAATGATCCCTTTGGCCAGGAATGGTTCAAATCCATCAGTCCACAGAGTGGAAGGGTTATCGGTTTGAATAATACACCGGTTGTACATAAAGGAGATGCACTGGTTCACCTGGCTTATAACCTCAAAAAATAATTGGATTAAAAAATAACCATGAAAGACGATTTAATCTTTCACGTAGTAAAAAAAGAAGACTGGAAATCACAAAAAAAAGACTCCAGGTATCACCCCGATTCCCTTGATAGCGAAGGATTTATACACTGTTCATCCGGCAACAATATTGAGGAAGTGGCCAACCGGTTGTTCGAAGGGGAAACGAATGTTTTGCTGATCATCATCAATACTACACTTGTCGAGCCGGAAATCAGATACGAGAGCAGTGACGATTCAGACACTAAATATCCACATATTTATGGTCCGCTGAACATGGATGCCGTTGTTGATAAAATTGAGCTTGCCGCAGAAGATGACGGCAGCTATAAAATTTCTTTTTCGGAAAACTGAGTATGAAGCTTTTTGACGAAGCCATCTTACATATCCGGGAAACTGCAAAGATCCCTTCGTTCAGTACCTATGAAGAGCGCCTGCATCCCTATATAAAAAGTATTTTCGAGCCGTTGCACATTTCTGAAGAGATTCAGGTACCCGGAAATAGCCTCGTCTATAAGCTTGCAAACAGTAATTCCCGGTATACTGTTGCCCTTGCCGCGCATATCGACAAAATTAACCATTATGGAGAGAACCATCCTGATGAATTACCTGTAGATGTTACCGATTCACATATAAAAGGTGCGATGGACGACTGTGCCGGACTGGGGATACTTCTATCTATTGCCCGAAATTTAGGTGGAACAGGTACTGTACCGAACCTATTATTTTTCTTTTCGGAAATGGAAGAGAGCAAAGGACTAAAAGAGCACCCACACCTTCTTAAAAACAAAGGCGAAGGATATACACACGGGATGGGAGCGAGGCAGATTGCTGCTGCCTGCCTGCAAAAAAATATATTGCCGGATGAAGTAATTACCGTTGATACTACGCCACTGTTTAAGGCTAAGCCCGGAATTGCACTATATGCAAAACATTGGGAATTAAACAGTCTTGAACCCGGTGAAGAACTTGTAAAGAAGACCGGTCAAACGGTTAAGCGATTTAAAAATATTGACCCGGATATACATTTAGACAACAATACCAACGACTACCTGCATTACGGGTATGAGTTCAATGCACATGGTACAGACGCTGTAGTATCGGTAGCGCTCGAACCCGCCATCTTTCCATACCACCAAAAAGG
>DATFJD010000384.1:0-9520 GCA_035269475.1 Halalkalibaculum sp. | reverse complement strand
TTGCCCTGAACTTTTAAAAACAGGGCATAAGCCTGTTTTACATTCGGCGATTCAGGACCCAGAGCCAAGGCCTTCTCAAAATATTTGGCGGCGCCTTTAAAATCCCAGTGCAGCAATATCTTCACCAGTGCCAGGGCAGTATGAGAAGCGGGAATACGGTCATCATACTTGAGTGACTTCAAAGCTGCCTTTTCTGCTTTCTCATAAGCTTTTTGGGAAGGCATCTGTCCGATAGCTCCCAAATAGGAGTAACACATTGCCAGTCCGGCGTAAGCCTCAGAATAATCCGGACACAGTTCAAGGGCAAGGTTAAACTGCTTTATGCTTTTAATCACCGATTCCGGAGTCCATTTATGCCAGTAATACTTGCCCTTTAAATAGTGATTATAGGCGCGTACGTTGTCGGTTCCCTGCTGTACCAGTTTTTCGGTGGCAGCAATATCTTTAACATTCTCTTTTAGCTTGGCCGCTATTTTCTTGGATATTTCATCCTGAACCTGGAAGATATCCTCAAGATCACGATCGAACACTTCCGACCAAATATGGAAACCGTCTCTCGTGTTGATGAGCTGGGCCGTTATGCGAACCTGGTTGGCTGCGCGCCGAACGCTTCCTTCCAATACGTGGCTTACATTGAGATCCGCCCCGATATCCCGGATATCCTTATTCATCTTTTTAAAGGCAAAAGCCGACGTTCTCGAGGTAACATTCAGCCCTTCAACACGCGCCAGGGCATTAATTATCTCTTCGGTAATACCGTCACTGAAATATTCGTTATCCACGTCGCCACTCATATTGACGAAGGGCAGTACGGCAATGCTTCGTGACGAACTGCCCGTCTTCGTCTTGATACTCGAAAGTGTGGGTACGGACAACTCCTTATGCTTTACAGCGAAAACCTCTACCGGACGTTTGATATGCTTTAGGTCGTGCTTGCCCAGGCTTACGGTCTCAATGCCGGGGTGACTTTGAAGTTCATCATTCACACGATCGCTCATCATTACGCTGCCTGGTGAGGCAAGCGACTCGATCCGTGCGGCCAGATTTACGGCATCACCATAAGCTCCTTCATCATCATAAACAATATCCCCGAGATGCAACCCAATCCTAAGCGGTACCTTTGGATCTTGCAAAAGACGTTTCTGAATGGCTATCGCACACTTTACCGCTTCAATGGCACTTCCAAATATACTAAGGCTTCCGTCACCGTAATACTGTATAACATTACCCCGGTGATCCAGAATACAGTCTTCAAGTACGGCACGATGATGATCGCGGTTTTTTTTGGCCAATTGTTCATCCTGCTGCATCAGTTCGGTATATCCTACCATATCTGCGAACATGATTGCAGCGAGAAGACGTATGTTTTCAGTTACCATCGGTGATTTAATGTAAAATGACCCTCCAAGCTATTGTGCTATAAGCTCCCTTTCTCCCTGAGACTTCGGCACTCTCTATTAAATTACGAAAGTTTCTTCTATTTATCGGTATCATATTAAATATCAGGGCTGTAGCGTTGCCTAAAAATAGAACCCGGCACCCGTTGTATAGTAATATCCCTCCTCAGAGAACCCAATCGTGAAATTAAGAATGGCTTTCTTATAAACGCTAAACCACAATCCGCCTCCATATCCCTGATGCCAGGTATCAGAATCTTCCCCGTCTGCCCACACGCGTCCGGTATCCAGAAAACCCAGGGCCCCCGCTTCCCCGCCGAATATATAGTTATACATATCGAACAGCTTGGTGCGAAGCTCCAGGTTGTTATAAGCGCTGCTTCGGCCTGCAAAACGAGTGTTAATGAATCCCCGTAGGTTATGCCGGGTACCAAGTGTATTGGAACTGAAAAATGGAAAATCACCGATATTATGAGCGGCACCGAAACGGGTTGCAACAGTTAGCTGTGGCGATAGCACCGGAGAGTAATAGAAGCTTAACTGAGACTGCAGCTTGCTGAAAGTCGCCGATGTATTTTCAAGGCCAAAGTTTAGATCAGCCATACTATTCCAGGCAAAACCCTGCTTTGGATTTAGTTCATCATCAACGCTTTTGATGTTCAGTTCTACCTCCATCCCCCCAAACCATTGGTCTTCAAAAGTATTTTCATCAATACCTGCCTGGGGCCGGGTGATAAAGCGGCCTTCTTCCTCCTTATAGTTGGTAACCTCGAAAGTTGGACGAACTGCGAGAGTGATACCGCTTTGCAGCGTTCTCTTTAAGCCGGGTGCAAAACGATATTCCGAAAATCGGGCCCGGTAAAACTCTTCATTCTCTTCTGTATTCTCCGTGTCATTACCGAGTCCAAAATAATTTCTAATATTATTGGGTGACAAGGCCGATATATCCATAGTGAGATTCCATTGCCCTAATACCTGCTTGAACTCACCGCTATACTTCAGGTTATATGCACGTGTGGCTGGGGCATAATTACCTTTGAAGGTATGAATACGGGCGTCTGGCCCTTTACGGAATCCGTATTGCTTAAAGGTGAATCCCCCGCCCAGGAACAGGCCGTCATCGGTATTGCTGCCAAAAAACAACAGCGGATCGGTGCGGCTGTAGTGAAAATTGCTTGCGTACCGGTATTCATGAATGCGAGGGTCCGAAGAACGCCTATCCATGACAAGTCCCTTAACACTCCAGTTATTGCCTGAATACGTATCGTACATCCTAGCCCTGCTTTTTCTGTTTACCCGGGTAGAATCAAGGAATGTATCCGTGCCCGGACCACCTATTATTCTAAGCCTGATATCATTGTCATATTCACCGGTAACTTCAAAACGGTCCATACCGCTTAGGCCATATAGCCTTATTTCATCAGTCTCTTTACCGGTGAATGTGCGATCGTAAACAACTTTTCTAAACTCTCCCTCTCTTGTCCGTTTTTCGACCCGAATTCTGGTTTCCGATGCACTGATTCGATCTGCATAAAACCATTCATGCTTTTCGCTCCCAACGACATCTACTGCACCTGCAAGCAGCGCATAGTAATCACCGCTTACTTCTTTAAGCTGGTCACGCCTGTTTCTAAGTACCTCCATAGTTCGGTTGCCGTCAGCCTCAAAAACCTGCAGAGGCCACTGGCGAACCGCCTGTTCAATGACTTCGTCCGTAAGCTTATTTTGCATGCTGTCGGCAATGGCAATCCAATCATTACCCGTCAGCTGATTCGTAAAACGGCGCGTCTGACCCAAAGAATTCAGCGTCAACCCTTTCAGGTTACCGTAACGGGGACGGAAGTCCTGGTACTGGTAAAAGAAATTCAGCTTTCCGACAGTGGGTATGATGCCATTCATCCGCATGAAGGCCATGTCTCGGTCGCGTGGAATCGGTTTGTATATCTTTCCTTTTTTATCTTCCGGTTCAAAGCTTGCCCATCTCCACTGGTCGGGATGCCGGTCCCAATCCGCAATCAGCATGTCAAACAGGCGTGCACGGGCAAAAGCATATTGGTCAACCCGGTGATCGATATCGGCATCAACCTCCAGATGCATCTGTCGGCTGCCCAGCACGTCCTCTGAATTCCCCATGCTCTCTACCTCACTCATATCACCATCCGGACGTTCTTCAAATAGCACAAACTCTCCGGCCATTAAATCGGCATACTCTCCAAGGCGCGGGTCTTCAGGTACGTAGTAGAGTTCGGGATTAGTGTGAAAGACCCCGGCAGCATCTGCAAGGTCCGGAATGATGTATGGCCCATAAGGATGGATTATGGAAAACTGGTCCTGGGCTATATCATTTGCAAAGGTGTCTTTCAACTCCTCCTCCCAAATGCGTCCGGCCTCTTTATCTATAGAGCGCAGCACATATTCCTGACCGTTTTCAGCCTTAAGCCTCATAGTGGTGCTCTGACCCGTACCTCCCACCTCAGTAGGTTCCAGCCCCCCTTTCACAGAACCGACGTCAAATACCGGTACTTTAACGGAGATATTCCAGATATCCCGGTTATGCTCACCTGCTATCAGGCGGCCCAGCCAACCGCGCTCGTCATATTCGGGATTCGCCGCACGGGTGACAGTGCTGTCCTTTAAATCCGGGATAGCCTCTTTATAAAACTCCTCCTCCTTGTTATTAAACGGATCGGCATAGGGAGCACCCATTCGAGTTCGGAACAATAACTTGCCTTCGGCAGAGCCGGGTACCGGCTGCCAGAACTCCAGCCAGCTGGAACCGTCGGAATAGTAAGATACCGTGGCAAAACCCTCACTTTCAGCAGTAAAGGCTGCCCCGTGCCCCTTTGCAACAAAATCGGTATCGGTACCTGCACCGCTGACAATATAGTGCTGTCTTTCGTTTTTTCGCTCCTTTTTAAAGTATTGAAGGCTATGTTCATGCCCTGAAGCATAAACCAGGTCCTGATGGCCGTTGAATAGCTTCAGAAGCTCCTCTTTTAGCAAATTATAACGATAATGTGCAATATCCTGCGAGTAACCGAAGAATTTGCGATATCCTGCGTACATGCTACCGGCTACCGGAGGCAGTAAATGTGTTTTCAATGGAAAATGTCCGCCGTGCCTGCCATTGGAGAATAGGGGGTGATGTCCCAGAACCATTACATGATCATTTCTCCTTTCCAGGAGTGCATTCTGCAATTCCCTTAAGAAATCTCCTGCATCTTCAAGTATATATTCTCCGGTGTCCCCAAATGGTTTCTCATTCTCCTGCAGCCACCATTGGGTATCCAGAATAATCAAGCGGATATCCTCCCTTAAATCCGGATGATCTCCATTGTCCATCAGCTCAATTTCAATCGGACCCGGAAACCCCTCTGCGGGCAGAAACACATTTTTTCGCTTAAGATAATTTTCTATGTAGTTCTTCTGTCTATTCAATCCCTCGGCACCACCGCTTAACCAGTCGTGATTCCCCGGCATAAATATGATGCGGCCCTCAAAGTTCTCGACTGCCGCTAATTGTTTGTTTAGAATGTTCTCCGCCCTGCTCCTGTCTTTAGCGGTTGAATCGGGCATCCCGGAGGGATAAATATTGTCACCCAGGAAAATGACGGCGCTCTGTTTGCCGGACTTTTTCAATTGTCCTTCCAAAAATTTAAAGGAGGGCTCGGAGGAATGTTTGGCCGGGGCGCCGGTGTCGCCGATTAGAAATATCTTGTAAAGCAGTTCTTCCGATTTCTGCGGTTCCCGGCCTTGATCTTGGCTTTGCTCTTCACTGACATAGTAATTGGCTGTTGAACAGCCAAACCATATCATGGGCAGTCCAAGTATGAGGAGCAATAATCTTTTCATTGAAATCAGGAGGCCAGCCAGTTGATAATCGTGTCGGTAACAATTCCTTTTCGCTGCTCGAGAAGTTCCCGGTAAGCTTTCTTTCTGTCCTTATGCAGAAGCTCACTCATGAATACCCGAGCACTATAGGGAAACATACAAAGAGATAGCATATTAAGCACTATCTGGTCGCTGTCTATTGCGGCAATTTCATATCTAGAGGCCGCTTCTTGCAACTGCTTATCGAACACAGCCGCGTCATAGTCCATCAACTCTTTCATTAAGGGAACTGTAGTACCGGGATATTTATTTAAGGAATTTGTAATAAAATCAACCAAAGCGGGATCGGTATGAAAACGTTCAATCGCCCGCTGAACAAATTCTTCTATTTTGGGGAATACCGGCTTATCCGTTTCCAGGCATTTCAACAGGTCTCCGATCACAGTTTGGTATGCTACGGTAAATACTTCCCGGAAAAGTTTCTCTTTAGATCCGAAATAGTAATGAATCATGGCCTTGGTAACCCCTACTTCATCAGCGATGGCCTGCAGCCGGGCACCGGCAAGGCCGTTACCGGAGAACTCGCCCAGTGCCGCGTTCAATATATTCTTTCTTTGGTCTGGCATATAAGATATGATGCTAGTATTAACTAATTGTTTAGTTAAACATAATCAAAAGATAGAAAACCAGGAAACAAAATAATCTAACTAAACAGTTAGTTAACTAATAACGAGAACTTATCTTCCCGCACAGTTGTTTACTAAGCACAACTTTTTAACTTACAAGCATGAAATACCTAGCACTCTTACTACTTTTACTCTCCGGCTTTACCCAGGATCAACCGGATACAACAGCCACAAGCGAAGCTGTAAATAGTGTGGCCGTTATACGGGTAGACGGGTCTATATCCCCGACTACCACTAACTATATTGACCGCGGCATTAAAGAAGCGCGTGAGATGGGTGCCGAAGCCCTGATCCTTGAACTTGATACGCCCGGGGGGCTGCTTGAGTCAACTAAAAATATCGTGCAGTCTTTTCTGGATTCCGAAGATCTGCCAATCATTGTCTATGTAAGTCCCGAAGGGGGTTCGGCAACCAGTGCCG
Source organism: Halalkalibaculum sp. (assembly GCA_035269475.1). Taxonomy (GTDB): domain Bacteria; phylum Bacteroidota; class Rhodothermia; order Balneolales; family Balneolaceae; genus Halalkalibaculum. The sequence continues at coordinate 3,186 of DATFJD010000384.1, read as the reverse complement.
GTACATTTATAACCATGGCGGCGCATATTGCGGCCATGGCCCCCGCTACCACTATTGGGGCAGCTTCGCCTGTTCAGATGGGGGGCGGGCAGCAGGACTCCGTAATGAAGAAAAAGATTTTTAACTATTCAGAAAGCTTTATTGAAAGCATCGCCAACCGCAGGGACCGCAATGCCGAATGGGCCCGATCGGCAGTACGCGACGGTGAATCAATTACCGCAGAGGAAGCCCTGAAGATTAACGTGATCAATATCATTGCCAATAGCCGGGAAGATTTGCTCAGCCAGACTGACGGCTATGTAGTAAACGGCGATACCCTGAATACCAACAATGCAAGGATCGAAGAGATCCCGCCCAACCTTGCCGAAACGCTGCTGTCGTTCATCATGCGTCCGGAAGTCATGCTCATCCTCACAATGATTGCCATTTATGGAATTATAGGAGAGGTGACCAATCCCGGCGCAATAGTGCCCGGAGTTGCCGGTGTGATTGCCCTGATACTGGTATTGTATGCATCTGCTGCCATGCCTATCAACATTGCAGGTTTTGCACTGATCGGTTTAGCTATTGTACTTTTTGTTGCCGAAGCATTTACCCCGGCCTTCGGCATACTCATCGCCGGGGGTGCGGTATCCTTCTTCCTGGGTGCGCTCATGCTTTTCCAGGATCTGCCGGAATCAATGGAGCTGTCGTGGGGGTGGCTAGTACCCGCTACCATCATTACTACCCTGTTTTTTGCCTGGATTGTAACAGAAGGGCTTAGAATTCAATTTAGTAAAGACGTAACCGGCAAGCAGTCAATGATCGGAAAGCGGGCAGAAGTTGTTGATAACATAAACGGCGGTAAAGGACGCATCTTTGTAAATGGCGAATACTGGACAGCCATAAGCGATGAAGAAATTCCGGAAGGCGAAAATTGTGTAATTGAAGAGGTCAGCGGCTTGAAAGTAAAGGTTAAGCGTTCGGCCTGAATAAACTTATAAATCTAAACTAAACGGATACTATTATGGAAAACGGCGAAGGCCTCGTTAACTCCCTCACCTGGATTATCACCATTGCGGTACTGGCGGCAATTCTGATGCCCCAAATGTTCAAGATTCTCAGAGAATACGAACGGGCCGTAGTGTTTCGACTCGGTAAATTTCAGAAGACCAAGGGTCCCGGACTTATCGTACTGATCCCTTTTATTGATAAGATCGAAAGGGTAGACCTGCGTGTCCTGACTATCAACGTGGACAAACAGGAAGTCATCACCAAGGATAACGTAACGGTGAATGTTGATGCTATAACCTTCTTCCGGGTAATTGACGCCGAACAGGCCGTCATCCAGGTAGAGCAATATATACATGCCACCTCCATGCTGGCCCAAACCACTCTTAGAAGTATTGTAGGCCAGGTTGAGCTTGATGAACTGCTGGCCGAGCGTGAAAAGGTAAACAAGAATATCCAGGAGATTATCGATCGCCAGACAGATCCCTGGGGAATCAAGGTAGTCTCTGTAGAAGTTCGCGATGTGGTACTTCCTGAGAACATGAAGCGCGCCATGGCCCGTCAGGCTGAAACAGAGCGTGACCGTCGCGCCAAGGTTATTAATGCTGAAGGTGAATATCAGGCCGCAGAACGACTGGTGGATGCCGCTAAAATGATACAGACGGCACCGGCCGCACTGCAGCTGCGCTTTCTGCAAACCATGAACGAGGTAGCCGAAGAGAATACCAGCTTCGTCTTCATGCCCTTACCACTGAATATGCTTGAGGCGTTTCAACAGATGAATGGCAACATCCTCAAGCAAAACGACGGCAACGGAGGCGAACAAAAGCAGGAATAGGCCTACTTACTTATATCACACAAGGTATTGGCCTAAATTATAAATTTCCGGTTAGGGATAGCATGGCTGCATAAAAGGCTGCACTTGCCATGCCATACTCCCGGCTGGCAATATTGCACGGTTAGAAAGTATGGGAGAAGCCGACAATAGCAATAACGGGCGGCCCTCCAAAGAAATCCTTAATGGTGTGTACGCCTTTAGTAATGTAAGACAGCTCTGCCTGAAAGGACACTCGCCTCCCTGCCGGCATGCTAAAACCGCCATGTATAGCAGTCCATAGCTCGGGTGAGAGCTGCTCATTTTCACGACCTGCAATGCCAAAAACCCGCCGGTGGGATGCAGCCTCTATAACACTTCCCCCAAACTTGTAGCGAATGCCGGAATCTGCCAGCCATTCAAAATTTATATTCGGACGGATAAGCCACCAGGGCTCCGCTACAGCCATGGTTGCCTGGGGATAAAATACAATGGGTGTGTAGTAATATACTCTGAATAACTCACTCTTCTGGTGAACTACGGTACACACCCTTATACCGATTGCTTCCTCAAAGGGTGTAAATCCTCCAAACACGCCAAAAGTAAGCCGGTCTGAAATTCCATAAGCATATTCAGCAGTACCCAAGACAGGAATCCCGGTCAAAAAACTGACTCTTGATTCTCCGCGCCGGTTGATAACATGATCAAAGCTGTCCGGTAATGCCTTTTTACCGGAAATCACCTGGTAAGCCGGTGCAATACCCGGCAGGGTTGAAAGGAGGATAACAGGCAAGAGAAGTAATGCGGAAAGCCTTTTAGTAGTGTGTTTAGATGTATCATAATTTTTCATCACGGTCACCTTTAATTTAGTTCTACCTTACACCCGGAACCTAAAGAGTTGATTACGGTCAAATGCGTCATTCCCCGGGGCTAAAGGTGACATTTATCCAGATATCAGTTGTTTTTCACGGTGAGAGAGCGCTTATTAAGGTTATTAAATTATGATCAATACCAGCTTATGTCACTCATTGCTCAAGCAGCCGTTATCGCAGTTATCCTCCTTCACTTGACTTTCCTGCTCCTTGAGATGTTTTTTTGGGATAAGCCTATCGGGCTTAAAATCTTTAACCAAAGCAGAGAGCAGGCTTCCAGGACCAAAGCTCTGGCCGCAAACCAGGGGCTTTACAATGGCTTTTTGGCTGCAGGCCTGATTTGGGGATTGATGCGTGGAAGTCACGGAATCGAAAGCGTACTGTTCTTTCTGGCTTGCATACTCGTTGCCGGTGTTTTCGGAGCCATTACAGTAAAGCGCAGCATTCTATATATACAAGCTCTTCCGGCGGCAATTGCAATTCTTTTGATCCATTTTTCCTGAATCACCG
>DATFJD010000383.1:0-3885 GCA_035269475.1 Halalkalibaculum sp. | reverse complement strand
AATCAGTTTGCTGGAATATCCTTCAACAATCAGCTGCAGCACTTCCAGTTCCCTGCTGGTAATGCTGTCATGTGGAGTGCGTCCCCCATTCAGATAGGATTTCGTAATTAATTTCTGAATCGGATCGCTGAACACCTGCTGGCCTTTTGCAATTGATTCGATGCCATGCAGCAGCTCTGTTTTTTCGGTATCCTTTAACAGGTAGCCGTTGATGCCGGCTTCCAGCACTTGGTCAAGGATCCCCTTGTCAATATGCATGGAGAGGATAAGCACTTTTACATTCGGATCAATTTCTCGAATGGCTTTGGTCGTCTCAATACCGTTCTTTCCGGGCATGCTGATATCAAGCACGCAAACATCCGGGTTCTTCTGTTTAAAAAGCTCAATACACTCGTCACCCGAGGATGCTTCACCTACCACGTTTATATTTTCGGCGGAATTAAGGAACGTACTTATTCCATAGCGAAGAATTTCGTGATCATCAGCTATAAGTACTTTGATCTTTGCCATGGGTAGCCTTTTTATCTCGCCCTGTAGTGATTGTTTTCAACCATTCAGTAATGAAGGTTGAACCTTAATATATAAAATAAACCAAATTAAATAGAGAAATGTATTTTTAATTACCCCATTTGATTAAAAAGTAACAACATCCATAGAAAGAAAGCAAGGCTTTTATAGACCATAGTATAGTTCTAATCCAGTTCGTTCGGATTAATTTAACAATAACCGTTCTGTCGAAGTTCTTCTGCAGTCTGCTGTGGGCAGGAGCCTGCAGCAAAAAGGTTGAGAGCCAAGCGGCCAGTACCAATCCAAATCCCATGCCGTTAACCAGTGGCAGGTCTGCATAATAGAAGGTGAGGATAGCCGAGCTTGCCAGCTCAATAAGCATAGGCGGTATTACCACCAGGCCGGTATGTGTGATGTGTTTTTTATGAAAGTGCTGAAAGTTCGAAGGCTCAATATTGAGAAAGGATGGGTAGTGCACTACCTGAACGTACCAGATTAGCCCCGCCATAAAAAAACTGGAACAGGCATTGATCAGAAAAAGGGTATCGTGGCACATTATGTTATAATATTGGGAAGCGATTGGTTTTCATTATACTTATTTTCAGGCTTTTAAAATGGAATGCTAAAGGAATTTAAAGCAGAAAAGAAATTTATGACCTTAAAAAGGACGCACACTTGCGGTGAACTTTCAAGAAAGGAAACCGGGGAAGAAGTAGTACTGAATGGCTGGGTGGCTTCGCGAAGAGATTTGGGCGGAGTTATCTTTATTGATCTCCGTGATCGATACGGAATCACACAGGTTGTATTCAAGCAGGATGATGAAGAGTTGCATGAAAAAGCCGAGGAGCTGCGTACGGAATATGTCATCGGCGTGAAGGGGGAAGTCACCCGGCGAGGTGAAGAGAACATAAATGAAGAGCTCCCGACCGGTACCATTGAAGTAACGGCGAATGAGCTGGTGATTTATTCACGTGCCGAAACAACGCCTTTTGAGATTAAGGAGGATATTTCTACCGGGGAAGAAATCCGGCTGAAGTACCGGTATCTCGACTTGAGAAGGCCCGATATCCAGCAGAACCTTATGCTGCGTTCCGATGCGTACCAATCTATTCGCAACTACTTTCATGATCTTGATTTTGCGGAGGTGGAGACGCCCTTTCTCATGAAGAGCACGCCCGAAGGCGCCCGCGATTACCTGGTGCCGAGCAGGGTTAATGCCGGTAAGTTTTTCGCACTGCCTCAGAGCCCGCAGACCTATAAGCAGCTGCTGATGGTATCGGGTTTTGATCGCTATTTCCAGATTGTAAAGTGCTTCCGGGATGAGGATCTTCGTGCCGACCGCCAGCCCGAATTTACCCAGGTGGATGTTGAAATGTCATTTGTAGATGAGGATGAGGTTATTGCTGTAACTGAGGGTATGATGCAAAAGCTACTCAAGGATGTGATGGGCATTGAAACCGAAATCCCTTTTGAGCGCATGACCTACGATGAGGCCCTGAAAACCTACGGAACGGATAAGCCCGATACCCGGTTCGCGATGAAGATTTCTGACTTTTCTGAAGATGTTGCGAACTCAGAGTTCAAGATCTTTTCAAGCACGGTGAAGAAAGGTGGCGCGGTACTGGGAATTAAAGTGCCAGGGCAGGGTACCATAGGCCGAGGAGCGATTGACCGCCTGGAAGAGCGCGTCAAGAAAGAAACCGGTGCGGCCGGCCTGATTTATATTAAGCAGAATGAAGACGAAGGCATTAAGTGTAATGTAGAGAAATTCCTGAAAGAGGAGACCATAGAAGCCATGCTTGATAAAGCCGGGGCGGGAATGGACGACCTGGTTTTAATCCTTGCAGGTCCGAAGCCTGATGTTTACAAACAGATGGGAACGCTACGGCTGATGATGGGCAAGGAGCACAATTTGATTGATGAGGATGTTTTCGATTTCCTCTGGGTCACCGACTTCCCATTGGTGGAGTGGAGCAAGGAAGACCAAAGGCACTATGCCATGCACCATCCGTTCACCTCACCGGTTCAGGAGGATATTGATAAGATGGAAACCGACCCTACATCCGTCCGTTCCCGGGGCTACGACCTGGTTATGAATGGATATGAAATCGGGGGAGGTTCCATCCGAATTCACGATCGGGAACTTCAGCAGCGCATGTTTAAGTTATTAGGCATTGGAAAAGAGGAGGCCGAAGATCGATTTGGCTTTCTGCTTGAAGCCTTTAAATATGGCGCACCTCCACACGGAGGCATAGCTTTAGGGGTAGATCGAATCACGATGATACTGGCAGGCGGGAGCAGCCTGCGTGATGTCATTGCGTTTCCAAAGAATCAAAAGGCACAGAGCCTTATGGATAATAGTCCCGATTATGTAGACCAGGACCAGCTGGATGAACTCCATATCAAATTGAAAAATAACATCGAAAAAGAATAAGGGAATATATTTGAAAACTTTAGGATTAGACGGCTGCCGTGCCGGCTGGATTGCCATCAGCCTTGACGAAGATAACGCCGGTTACTGGCTATTGGAATCAGACAATGAGTTAGAAAAATTTTTCGAAGATTTTGATCGTATCTTTATAGACGTACCCATCGGGCTCGAAGATGAGAATTACGTCAGGGAGTGCGACGAAAAACTGAGAGAGCGTCTCGGGCCTGACTATAAGGCCAGTGTTTTCAACCCGCCCTTGCGTCCGGCTCTTCACGCCCCAACCTACGCCGAGGCCTCGATGACCAGTTATGAGATCACGGGAAAGAAAATATCCATCCAGGCTTGGAATATTACTCCTAACATCCGGAAAATTGACAGCTTGTTGACGAATAATGGAGAATTCGAGGAGAAGGTTTTTGAAAGCCATCCCGAGCTTCTGTTCCAGATACTTAACGGTGGAAGTTCCATATTGCAGAAAAAAGCCACCAAGAAAGGGCTTCGTCATCGCCTTGGGCTTTTGAAAAATCAGAGCAAATTTGCTGACGATTTTTTCCGTGATATCAAGGAAGACTATCGAAGGAACCAGGTAGATGAAGATGATATTGTGGATGCCATGGTACTGGCTTTATTTGCAAAGCGCTCTCTGGATAAGGATTTAAAAACCCTGCCTGAAAATCCTCCCGAGGATTCGGAAGGGCTGACGATGGCCATTCACTACGTATAGGAAATTAGCCGGTTAACATAACCTGCCAATCTATAGCCGGGTATCGGTTGCTTGAAAGGAGCCTTATCCGGCATTGTTATTTTCAAGAATATTCTTGTACTTCACTCCGGCCTTATAAACCCGGTTGACGCCGTTGAATGCCGCTATTTTATAGGCTTCACTCAAAGTCGGGTAATTCATAACGTGTTGAATAAAATAACGCACATCCCCGCCGAATGAAATA
>DATFJD010000382.1:0-3412 GCA_035269475.1 Halalkalibaculum sp. | reverse complement strand
TGGTGCGGCGATTATGGGCTCAGCAACTGCAACCGGTGCCGACCGCGCCGAGATTGCCGCCCGCGAAGCAATTAACTCTCCGCTGCTTGACGGCGTGAGCATACGCGGTGCGCGCAACGTGCTCGTAAATATATCGTCAGGAGCCGACCTCGGTATGCGAGAAACCACAACGGCAACCAGTATCATACAGCAGGAAGCCGGTGAAGATGCCGAGATTATACTCGGTACCGTACTGGATGAAAGCTTTGACGATGAGCTGCGGGTAACCGTAATTGCCACCGGATTCGACCTGGCAGACAACCGTAAGGAAGCTCGGGTTGCGCCAAATTCCGGATCTGAAAATAAATCATCAGATTCCGAAAAGAAATCAAGTTCGCTGAGCATGCCAAAGGCCAAAGACTTTACCGGACAGACCCGGTATTCGTCAACCAATGAGCCTTTCTATAAGGGCGAAAAGAACCTTAAGAATATGGACTCTCCCGCTTTCCATCGCCGCGGACTCAAGAACGTCCGTCCGCTTAACGACGAGGAAGAAGAACAGGAGCAGGAACAGGCAAAGCAGCAGCAAGGCGATACCCTGCTTAATAACCGCAGGGAGCGCATTGACAAGACGGATACCGATCAACCGGCTTTCCTGCGTAAAATTATGGATTAATGATTAATAAATACTCTTTTGATTGCTGTTTACATAGAATACCCGGCTGCATTTATTCAGCCTGTTCTTTCACCGCGTAGTCGACAAAGAACTTTTATACATCCGGCCTTCTAACCCGGGCCGGAGTAGATTGCTAACTCTAAAGGACGTCCTTTGATCGGGACGTCCTTTCTTTTTTAGATACACTAGCCACAGATTTACACAGATTGAAATATGTCAGCACCACCTCTGTTTTGAGAGACTTACTCCGCTCTGAGAGGCTTGCAGCCTTGTATTTAGTGTGAAATCCTAACTATAAACATGGATGCATTACAAGCAATCAAATACACTTTTACAGGTGGTCCAAGGGATTCATGAACCGTTGAAATACTTCCTCAAAATAAAATATTGCCACAGATTGTCACGGATTACAATATCACGATAGCTCTGGGATCCTTAATCGAAACAGCCCGGAATGTATTTTGGAAATACCGTTATTTATATTTTTACAATTATTAATTTCATCTAATATTAGAATTCCTTAACATTGGTTATATCATTTACAGGCTGTTATACAATATACATGATATCAGCAAAAAGCTTCGGGACAACTGACTATAGTGGCTATTTACTGACTTTACCTCAGGCAAACCGCTATTCTAATACTGCAGGAACGATCTTGGATTCTACATCCATGACTCCTAACTGCACATCTACAGTTTATCAGAAATCCCCTGCATGCTTTAAGCTGCATTCAAATATTTTATCAGCCTTTTTTACAGGCAGTTTTACTACCACTTTAACTGCCTGCTCTATTCACCCCTAACTGGATAGAAAAAATCTATTGCTAACTCTCTAAAGGATGTCCTATGACCGGGGCATCCTTTCTTTTTGGGACATACCTTGAAGAGAAAATATTGAAATAGAAGAGTTGTTGTGCTCTGCATCCGGTGCTCTTTCATTCCGCAGCATAGCGGCGGAATGAGGGAAGTAGAATTTCTGAACTAGGAAGCAGAAGCAAAAAATCGAGACTATTTCTGAAAGAGGTACCAACTGAAATGTATTCAAAATAAATTTGCCCGGGGCTTCAGACTGAGGATTAAAAGATGCTAGGGTAGAGCTCCAAGATTATTTCCTTTTCTATCAGAAAACTAATTTTCCTCTGCATCCGGTGCTCTGCTCCGGATGCAATTGAGCACACTTTCATTCCGAGGAAGTACGGCAGAATGAGTGGTAGAGTACCACTATGAAGCGGAATAAGGGTATACGAAACGGCAGAATGAAGAATGAGACAAGGAAATCTTTTCTTTCCGAAGCAGGAGCATCGGAATAAGAGTAAATCTATTCCAGTCTATTAATGATCAGGCTTCTACCAGCATATTATTGGGAATCATGATTCTAAAAGAAGGCTTCTCCCGGTCTTCAATATCAAACTCACCCTGCAGCTGCTTAACCAGTGTCTTTACCAGCTTGAACCCAAGGGTCTTCTGAGTTATGGCATCAAAATTATCAGGCAAAGCCCCACCATTATCGCGAACCCTTAGCTGCACGCCGTCTGCTTTCTTATCAAATTCAACAATAATGACCCCTGCATTCCGCTCATGGAAGCCATGAATATAGGCATTGACCATGAGCTCGTTCATAATCATAGCCAGGGGTACAGCCTTGTCAATATCGACTATGACATTATCTATGTTTAAAATAACATCGATCTGCTTAGTCTCATCCTGAAAGCGTTTCTGCAGACGGTTTGAAAGCTTCACCGCATATTTTCTGACGTCCATGTTCCGGAAAGACTGCGACTGGTCCATCGTTTCGTGAATCAGGGCCAGGCAGCAGATTCTGGAATAGGAATCCTTCAGGATGTCGGAAATGGATTTATCGACATCGTTCTTAAGCTGCAGCTCCAGCAGGGCCAGTATCTTGGTAAGGTTATTCCGAATTCTGTCGTGGATGGTATCCAGGAATAGGTCCCGCTCGCTCAGGGCTTCCCTCAGCAGCTCTTCGTTTCTTCTCAGCTGCTTGGTCTTATCGTCCACCTGGCTCTGAAGCTGCTGATTCCAGCTGCCGACCAGGTAAATACCTCCTATACCGAGTGACACCACCAGGCCGATTGAGATCCATGAGATGATCTGAAGCGATTCGCTGGTCTGTACCAGTCCCTTACCGAGACTGGGCTGCAGCGTTGCCAGCTGGGTATTCAATGCTTCGGTTCCCAGCATTTTAGCTGCGCCTATAAACAGCAGCAATACCACCGCGACACTTGCAATGGCACTGTATATCCAGTTCAATGAAACCCTGGGAGTGGGTATGTCCTCGAAGTACTTATCCCGCATCCGGTATATAAAAGGGGTGAACACATAAAGTATGGGCGCCGTTATCAGCATAGACTGGAGGAACATGCCCGTCCACCATCCCTTCCACAGCAGGGTGGTCTTATAGGTTTCCAGGTTGAAAAAGTCGCTCCACACAAAGGACCCCAGCGAGCTGGCCATTGCTGCAAAAAAGGAGATCATAGCGTAGAAAACGAAACTTTTAAGATCGCGCAGTGCAGGATCGAAAGAGACGCAGTAGTAGGTTATCCCGTAAATACCCAAACCGAGTATGAACGCCACTCCGAACAGCAGTCCCCAGTAGTAGGTCATCCCCATGCTGAAGGTGATGATAAAGGCGGACAGGAATAAGGGTATGAATCCCCACTCAAATCCCAGCCAGAAAAGCATCAGTGTTCCGAGTATTAGAGGCGGGTAGAAAAGAAAAAAGAGACTGGTGGCATCG
>DATFJD010000381.1:0-7278 GCA_035269475.1 Halalkalibaculum sp. | reverse complement strand
TGGCGGAGCGGTGGAAGGTGATTATTATCATAATGCCCTATTCGAAAATCAACATAAAACAGGCAACTGGCTGACTCTGAAACTCGAAGGGGTAGCTGCCAACCGTCAGGCCATAGGGGCCCGGGTGGAACTACGAGTATCCTCAGGAGACAGCACCAAGAGCATTTATCAGACCGTTTCAACCGGCGGCTCCTTCGGTAATAATTCCAGCCGCCTCCATTTCGGAATCGGGGATGCAGAAGCTCTCGAATCTGTAATCATACGATGGCCGGGTACCCACAAATCGCAAATCATAAATAATCCTGATATTAACACATTTATGAAGGTAAGCCAGGAATTATAATATGAGGAATATGTGTGCTTAGTCTGCCCTACAGATGATCTCCAATATAAATTGTGCCATCCACCGGCAGGCGGATCATCTGGCTGCTTTGGTCATGAAACCAGTTTCAGAAAATAACTGCCGATCCCGAGAAATTAAACCTTCCCGAAACTACGGATTCCGTATTCCAGGTTATCTCTTTTGATGCTGAAGAAAAGAAAATTCATCTAAAGAACGAGGTTACTGAGAATATTTTCGCCCATGCGGATATCAATATGCTGAAAACCATTCTGAGAAACCTTGTCAGCAATAGCATAAAGTCCTCCAATCCCGGTTGTTAGGTTGTCGTGAAAGCTGAAAGAAAGGATAAGAAAGTGGCATTATCGGTAACGGATAATGGAATTGGTATTAAGGAGGAGGCAATAAAGCAAATTTTAGACAAAAAAAGCAGTTACACCAAGCCGGGAACCGGTGGATAAAAAGGCTCAGGCCCGGGCCTCGGCCTTTGCATTGACTTTATTGAGAAAAACAACAGGAAACTCAGAGTTGATAGCCTGCCCGAAAATTCCTGAAACACTTAATAAATCCTTAGCATATTCGGAATCCGCCGTTTACAACCGGATAACCTTTCAAATGATATACCGCCGCCACAAGACCTGCTATCAGCATCTAACCTGGAATTCCCCTAGCAGCTTAATTATCAATACCACAACTCTGTACAAGTGTTGTGTTTCTATTTAAAGTACAACTTTACTTGCTCATTTAAGTAAACCAAGAGAGAGGAATACAAATAACAAAAGTTATAAAATAAATGTTACACGATAAGATATGCTATTATAATTGAAAATAACCCTAATAACAGAAATGTACTTACTAATATTTTAAGGTTGAAATAAGAGTTGTCACTCTCTTCAATATATTCTCTCAATTCATTAATTACATTTTCTTTCGGGTTTCCAAATTCATCAGCATCTAGAAAGTAAATTGATTTCAATAGTGCACGCTTACCTTTATCGGCTTTATCTCCATCAAATATTTTAAGTTGGGAATCCGTATCAAATATCAATTCTGCAATTTCCAAGTCTATTAATGATGAAAAAATCTCAATTGTGCCGGTTGGCAAACCATTGACTTCTGGTTCTATCTTATGGATTGTAGTTTGTAACTCTTGTTGTATAAAATTGCTGTTTATATCTCCATAAACATGGATTGAATATCTAATTAATTTACTTCTGTAGATGCTCAGCAATCTGGCTGAAGTCAAATTTTTAGCAGTAATTGATTTAACTTCAATAATGAATAGTCTAATCCTATCATTAATTTTAGTAATTAGTTCCGGGCTAAATTCCATTATAATACTGCTTGAAACACGATAAAAGAATGATTTTATAATTTATTGTTAGCCAAGGGAAGATCTTTTCCATGATCTCCGATAAATATGGATTAGCATGATATAATGAATTGCCTCTAATAAATATGGCTTAATTAGTTAAAAAAATATGCAAACATCAAAAGAAAGATAATAAAGAATATATGACAGGAATTTTAAAAGAAAATAAAAATAAAATTACAACTTCATACAAAACTTGAGATACATGAGTTCAGTAGAAAGGGGTTTTACGACTTTCTTTTCATCAGTTTGTGTCCTAATAGTTCTCATCATTTGTCATTTCCCAGTATAAAAACCCCTCAACCTGAACAGGGGAACTAAAGAAACCTATGACATACCCGTTGTCATCAATACCAAATACAAAACTATATTCTTCAATTGTATTAATGTCAATGAATTTATAAGCAATGCCTGCTACAGTCACCGCAAAAATAAATGAAGCCAATTCCGGTATAGAATTATTCTTGGAAAAGTAAGACTGTGATCTGTGACAAATTTTTCATTATAGAATAGTAAGCCCAATATGTAATCTCTTCAAAAATTATTGCATGTCATAACTCCTGAAGCTTCTTGCTATATTCTGATATAAGCTATTAAAAGATGAAATTTGGCCTTGTCAAAACTTACCGATAAATCCCATCGCTTTAGCTAAATCTAAGGTAAGTAACCCACCCAAATATACAGCCAAATTGGCTCATAACTTCTTGAGAAAACTAAATAGCGCTACATAATCAGTACTTCTAATCTTAAATCAATGCGCTTCAAACGAGATGACATCTACCAACTCTGTGCTGCATGTAGTCTTCAATATCAATCCGAACCCTACACCGGCAGCCTGATCATTTTCTTGATCTTCAAGCTCTTAATTTTTCCCTCGCCGGCTAGAGCTTATGCTTTGGTTGCAAAATGATTCCTATAAACTACTCTCCTGCTTCGAAACCGCTGGGTATACTCTTTTGCTGTCCTCGTTATGAAAATAACACCTTCGCTCCGGATTATCAGAACTGCCAATGTAATCAGTCTTTTTGATATGAGAGCGGAGGATATATAAATCGCACTTTATTAGCTACCAATTAAATAAAAAAGGAACAACCAGCCATCACTAATTAGTCTTTTTTTCCTCGCTCCCCTGGTAGGATTATTCCATTGGGATGCCTTCGGCAGAACCTGCGACCAAGCTGTTTAACTTCTCCCCATGTACACAAATAAAAAAAGCTGACAGATTACACTGTCAGCTTTTTGCTCCCCGGGTAGGATTCGAACCTACGACCCAGCGGTTAACAGCCGCTTGCTCTGCCTCTGAGCTACCGAGGAATATTTCAGTAAATTATCTCTGAAGCGTTTTCAAAGAGAGCACAAATATAAAGATTTGAATGCACGTAAGTCAAGATTTTTTTGACCTTTTTCTAATACCCCACCTTTTCCAGAATCAACCCCTTGGCCGAAGCTCCATGCCCGCTTTTGTCCTTGCTTGGCTTATGCAATAAATCGGTAAAATCCTGCACGGATATCTTGCTCTTTCCTACCTGCAACATGGTACCTGCAAGGCGCCGCACCATATGCCTGACAAAGCGATTGGCCTCTACCCTATAAACAATAAGAGGATCACCAACATGAAACCGGGAAAGTGATATTTCACAAATGGTGCCGGGCTGCTCCTCGCTCGAGTACGTAAAGCTCTCAAAGTCATGCTTCCCTTCTACCAGTTTGGCACACTCATTCATGGCATTTAAATCTAAATCGCCAAGTATCATCTCAGCATGACGATTCCATAAGGGACTCGGCCGGGTAATGATCTGAAATCGATACCGGCGCGAAAGAGCGCTGAACCGGGCATGGAAATCAGAATCTGTTTCTTCCAAATCCCAAACGGCAATATCCCGGGGCAAAACCCCAAGCAGTGCAAAAAGGATGCGATGCTTTTCAAGTTCGTTGGGAAAATCAAAATGAGCAACCTCCCCTTCCGCATGAACACCGGCATCGGTTCTGCCCTGGCCTATAATATCAACCCGCTGTCTTAAAATTTGACTTAATGCGTTCTCAATTTCCTCCTCAACGGTATTTGCATTGGGCTGCCTTTGCCAGCCGCTATAGCGGGTCCCGTCATATTCAATGAGTAGTTTGTAGCGTGGCATATCAGAAGCGCACTTTCAAATTGGCCATGACTCCGTTTGCTGACGGATAACGTGAGAAATACAAGGCCATATCAGAATCCCGGGCTTGCAGCTTTCCGGCACGATTATAGGCACTGATTGCACTGACCACACGGTTTACGACCATCAATCCGATAAGCGCCGGCAGCTGCCGGTCGATATTCTCAAATCGATTGCGGATATCATTGTAATCGTTTCGCAACTCATTATTTTGCCAGTTCCATCGATTTTCCGGCCTATCCTCCAGCAGTTGATCCCAGTTTCGGGTTCTCAGCTGATAATCGTTGTAATCACTCAGATTGTTGAAGTCACCGACCGCAAGCTGTATCGTCCGGCTGCGGTTCTTAATATCAATACCGGCCTCATCCCTGGCATAACTGTACCAGTTTTGCTGAAGGTTATTGGAGTGGATATTCAAACCAAGAAAAGAGAGAACAGCCAGTACATCCGCTCCCAAATGATATTTGCCCCGATTCCAATCATTTCTGTCCACATAATAATGTCCCCAGCCCGGTATGGCCAGAGACTTAAGAAAAGCGGTTCGGGGACTTGGCGTATTGATCTCTTCTTCGCTTTGCTGTGCCAAAACCGCGTGGTTCAAGACAACCGGCAAAATTGCTATCAATAGTATGTGTCTCAATAGAATGCTATGAGTTGGGTTTTTTGCGTTCTCTATCCCAATGTCGGAAAATGGCAACGCTAAATCCAATCATAAGCAAAAATGTACCCAGCCAGACCACCGAAATGAATGGTTTTTCTTCGGCTACCAATAGCACCCACTCATCTTCATACTTTTCGTCTATACCGGTAACAGTGAGTTCAATTTCACCGCTTTCGGGCTTCACCTGCGTAAACTGTATGCCGATATCATTGGTGAGCTGCTGGGGCGGGGTAAATGCCCAGCTTTTGCCGTCTTTATTATATATTGCAAAGAGCGGGTTCAGGCTGGTGGATTCGCCGGATGCTTTTTGTGATATATTCAGCCTTGCCCGAATGGCAATCATCGTGCTGTCCGGCAACTGCTGAATTTCACTGGTTTCAGCTTTAATATAGTCCTGGAAACTGATGTCAAAACCGCCCAGGCTAATGGTTTCACCTCTTCCTATCACTATCTTCTGGGTGGAACTGCTATCGGCGCTCTCTTCATCTTGCGAAGCCGCCTGCATCACTTTTTCATTACGCTCATTAATCTGTTCAACGAAAGAACTGCCTGCTACATACAAGTAGATATCACTGAACAAACCGGTTCGTACATCAGGATCTACCGACCATTGAATAGCTCCGCTTCCACCGCTATTCATGGGATATACTTGAGGATGAAGCGTAAAAAGGTCTTTCCCGCCTTCCGCAGATTGAAACCTAATCTTATACTGCTGCTGGCCGGGACGTTCCTGGTTTTCCATAGTGTAGCCTTCATAGGTAACCAGGTATTCCCCATTGATAATCTTCGACTTGTTAAGTTTCAGCTCCAGGAAATTGACCTTTTGTCTTACAGGAAAACCCTGCTCGTCAACAGCCTCCCCTCTCTCAACCGAGGCATTGTAATTTACTGTGGATTGGTCCAGCAGAGTTTCATTATATGCCGAGGAAGCCAATATACCGATCAGCAGAACACCGAAACCGACATGGCTTAAAGATCCACCTATCAGCATGGGATTTTTGCGAAGCAGGTAAAACATAATGGAGCCATTTCCGATCACCGCAAACCAGCCCGCAAGCAGGTAAACCATGTAATAGAGATTACGTATGTCGGCAATCATGATAGTAGCCAACGTTGCAATACAGGTGATGGCAACAGGTAAGGTTAGGTCACGGGCCAAAGTCTCGGAATCCTGTTTTTTCCAGAACAGGTACTGGCCAAGCACGGTCATCAATGCTGCAATAATAGCCAGAGGCATGGTCCATTCATTATAGAAACTGATTTCCGGCGGTGTGGGATTTTCAGTAAACAGCTTTCCGATTATGGGTGAGCTGGTACCGAGGGTAATCACCAGGCCGATAAGGAACAGGACCATGGCTCCGGCAAAAGTCATGAACTCTCTACTCAACAATTTGGAGTCACTTTTCTGTTGAGGGAGATCCTTGTAGCGATATGCCAGCAAACCGAGCCCAACCCCGGTAACAACCAGCATAAACACTACCAGCTGTCCGTATAAACCCAGATCAACGAAACTGTGAACTGAAGCATCAGCGAGGATGCCCGAACGCGTCAGGAAAGTCTCATAGACTATTGCTACGTAAGCCAATATCGCAAAAACAATGGATGCCTTTTGTGAAGTTGAGCTCTTTTTCTGGATAATCATGGTATGAATACCGGCCGTACCCAACAACCATGGAACAAAAGATGCGTTTTCAACAGGATCCCAAGCCCAGTATCCTCCAAAAGAAAGTGTTACATAAGCCCAATAGCCGCCTAAGAAAATAGCCGTAAGCAGGGCTACATTTGCTGCGAGGGTCCAGGGCAAAGCCGGATGAATCCATTCATTGTATTTCCTTTTCCACAGCGCGGCCATTGCAAAGCAGTAGGGAATGGTCATCATGGCGAAACCGAGAAACAGGATCGGAGGGTGAATCATCATCCACGGGCTCTTAAGCAGGTCATTCAGGCCCTTGCCTTCAGCCGGCACGAAATCCGGATTGGCCTGCAGGAAAGGTGCGTTGGGCATCGCCTCGGCAATGGTTCGAAACGGAGAAGCCCCAAGTGTGAAGTCACCGAAGGATACTCCCGAAATCATGGAGAGTAGAAATACCTGGGTCATTGTGAGGAAAAATAAAACCGGCCCCCTGTAGGGTTTGCGCGTCCACTTCATCAAGCCCAGGCCAAAAATCGTAGACATCAGAATCCAAAGCATGAAGCTGCCTTCCTGTCCGCCCCAGAAAGCAGAAATAAGGTACTTTAGCTGAAGGTCTGAACTGGTATAGTTGTAAACATAGTAATACCCGAACTCATGATTTAAAATCAGGTTAATGAGCAGAGCTGAAGCCGCGAGCAGGAATAATCCCTGCAAACCGAAAATCCAGTTTGACCACCTGAAGTAGCGGTTGTCATCATTCTGGGAATAAATAAAATAACCAACCAGCGCAATCAGGCTGCTTATTAATGCCGCATTAACTAGTATTTTTCCTGCTATTCCAATCATCAACTGTGCATTAAATTTTAAAATCTGAGGTATCCCGGCCCTTCATCACTGCTCTGGGTGCCTTCAAAAAGTCGAGAATATTGAAGGCGTAATGAAACGAAGGCAGACTGCCTCGGTTGGTTGAGCTGTACTGTTGCCGGTAATCACTGCCCGGGATAGCTTGTTAGATGTACTATTCTTGAATTAAATAACTGTCTGAATGTGATACGAAAGCGCTTGTTAGCCATTAATATAATACCCCCAAACATCATAAAGCCAAGAGGTCCCGGATAT
>DATFJD010000380.1:0-2109 GCA_035269475.1 Halalkalibaculum sp. | reverse complement strand
AGCTTCCCTTCTGGCATGTAATGTTTGAGAACCTGGAAATCAATGCCGGGAGGAAGTAAGAAGTAATTAGAAAGTATCTGTCCCGCAAACGTATTTTGCGGGACAGATTTCTTTTTATGGCCTCAAAACCTGTTTTACAAGCCTGCATTTACCTCGATTTTCGACCCTTCTTTAAAGCGTAATTCATAAACTTAATACCCCAACACCTGATGATGTTAAATAACACGCATAAGTTTTCGTTTTTCAGCTTGCTGGTTCTATCCTTAATACTGCTGGGTACTGCAGCTACGGAAGAAATTCCGAAAAATGAAGGCAAGCCTGCCGCTACGGTAGAGATGACCAATACCATGAAATTCACGCCCGATACCGTGCGGATTAATACGGGAGAGACGGTGCTTTGGAAAAACACTTCCCTGCTTGCCCACTCGGTAACCGGCGATCCATCCGTATCTAGCATTCAGGGAAGTGCGAAATTACCGAAAGGCGCTGAAGCTTTTGATTCCGGTATGATGGACCCAAAGGAAAGCTTCAGGCATACCTTCAAGGAACCGGGCACCTATCAATATTTTTGCATACCCCACGAGGGC
Source organism: Halalkalibaculum sp. (assembly GCA_035269475.1). Taxonomy (GTDB): domain Bacteria; phylum Bacteroidota; class Rhodothermia; order Balneolales; family Balneolaceae; genus Halalkalibaculum. The sequence goes on along the minus strand of DATFJD010000380.1, from coordinate 1,522 downwards.
GCAAAAATGTATGGATGGGTCATAGTAGAATAAATGGTGCATTCAGAGCCCTGATTTCATCGTCATTAGAAAAATTCATTTTTTTCGTAAGAACTTCCGGTGATGATTAGTCTAACATCAGAGAACCTCAGTAAGTTTGAGTGCAAACTTACATCCCGTTCAAGCCCCGGCTCTTGACTCCGGCCGGGGTTTTTTTTCTTACAGGATGCAGGATGCGGGATGCAGGTTACAGGATACAGGTTACAGGATACAGGATGCAGGATACAGGATGCAGGATGACGGTAACAGGATGCTGGGTGCTCGCAATTGGGCCGGGGGTATCCTTTCGGGGGGTTCAGTATTAGTAGATACCCGGTGATGTACAGATGTATGCCTTCCGGTTTTAGGTCTTCCCCGGTATCCGATACCAATTTACTTACCGATTTTCAGTTGAGGCTTGGCAGATTTAAGAGAGGAATGAACGAAAACCCGACAGTTTATTTTCGAAGTAATATATTTTACTTTAGCTTCATGTAGTTAATAAAAATTTAAATAGGTTTAAAAGCTTTAGAGAGAATAGGGGTAAATTTATGAGATACGATATTGAAGAACGTTATGACTGTGTGGTTATTGAATTTAACGGGAAAGTGATGGGAGGTCCGGACGCCACCAAATTTAATGAGGATCTGCACGATCTGATTGATGATGGAAAAACCGAAGTCATAGCAGATCTTAGCAACGTCAGTTTTATGAACTCATCGGGCTTAGGCATTCTAATTGGCGGACTTACTACTATGCGAAATGCCGGCGGAGACCTTCGTATTGCCGCCGCCAGCGATAAGATTGAAAGCCTGCTGGTGGTTACCAAGCTCATTACGGTATTTGACAATTACAGAACCGTAGACGAAGCGGTAGAGTCCTACCAGGAAGAGTAATTCCATTTTCAGGCCGAATAATTATATGCCTATATCCCAGGCATGTGTATCGTGACCTGTTAATAGAAAATTATCTGTGTGACTCTGCGGATGAGACAGCGGGCCTCTGCGAGAGAAAAAGACACGGCATTGCCCAAAGGCACCCGGCTGTGCCTTAAGTAACAGTTTTAAATACTTTACCCCGGTTTTAAAAAGCTGTTAGCTAGCGTATGATGATTCGGGGAAAGCTGCCTCCTTCTGCAAAGTCATCGTTATCGGTATAAACGGCATACGGATAGTGTCTGCCTTCTTCAGCATTTTCGCTGACAGTTAAAGACAGCTTCTCACCCTTCTCCACCCGGTATTCCTTCTTCCCGAAAAGCTCCGGTTTTGGGAAGAAGAATGTGGCACTGCTGTCCCTGGCTTCCCAGGTAACGACATCATTAGGATGTGCCTGCTGATGGCCGGGCACCACAAAGGATTTTTTTTGGTTTTTGTTCGTGTTATTTGAAATATCGGCCATTACGATCTCAATCATGTGTTTATTTTGACCCATCATGAACTCCTCCTTGATTGTTATTAACGATTTTGTTTCTGTCCTTTTTCACTTTAGCGGGACAGAAAACTGG
>DATFJD010000379.1:0-7473 GCA_035269475.1 Halalkalibaculum sp. | reverse complement strand
CAAGGTTGCTGGGCCATGCCATAAAATCGTCATAATAGCCAAACTCATGAAGCGTACTGCCATTTTTTGTGATTCTTAGCGTGGCATCCTGCCCGGTCGTTTGCCCGATAAGCGGAACATCCTGAATATACCCGCCATCCGCCATGCCACCTTCAAGCCCCATTTCCCGGAACTTTTCTGTTAGATAGTCCACTGTTTTTTCTTCCCCGACGGTACCCGTGCTTCTTCCCTGGAACTCGTCTGAGGAGAGCACTTCTATAGGCTGCATCAGGTTTTCTTTGGTTATGCTTTCAGCCGCTTTCTCGACCGGTGACTGTTGCTGACAGGCAACCGTCAATGCAAGCGCTGCTACAAATAGTATTGAAAATAGTTTGTTCATATCGCTGTGTTCCTATTATTTGTCAGGCCTTCACTGATAAATCAGCACAAGCCTGTCGGTGTTAATTATTCAGTTTGAAACGAAAAGCCCTTTTACCAACCTCTTGTTGCTCTAGCATCCCGCCGACAAGATAAAACCATCCGCCAGCCTTTATCAATGAACGATGATCCATCGTTGCAACCGGCGCCACCGCCAGTTCTTGCCAGGAAGATTCCTTTAGGTTGAAAGCGAATATCGATGAATCCGGTACGGATGGTTCTCCATTGTAACCGATGCCGTTGTAATTATAAGGGTTTGAAGATCCGCCTGCGAATATAATTCTATCTTCATCTCCTATTGCCGCCATTCTATAGCGACTGTTGCCGGGGTGCCGGGGTAGTTTCTTCCACGCAATATCTGGCAGGCTATCGCTATTAATGATTCCCATCCAGCTTTCGGGCGACATGCTGAAGCTTCTATATCCCTCTTTTTCCCCTTCAATAACCATTACGCCGTCAGCTATCACTATTTTATTACCGATAATACCGCCTGCATGTCCAAAAACCGGGGGTCCCGGAAAAGGAGTAGCTTGCTGCCATTCATAATTTTCAGTATCAAAAATCTGCACGTTTTTGACGTTGTCATTATTATGCCATCCGCTGATTAAATAGATATATCTATCCCGGTAAACGAGTGAAACGGCATCATCAACCGGAACAGGCATTTTACTGATCCGGGTAAAACTATCGGTCAGCGGGTCCAGCAGGTAGACATCAGGCACCGAGGTTTCTGAGCCATCACTTGCTACCGTATAACCTCCAAAGATATAAATTTTACCGCCTGCCGTTGCAGCAGTGGCCGCAAGCCTGCCCGAATCGCCGGGTACATCCTCGATTCTTCTCCAGGTATTCTCCTTAACATTATATTTAAATGATTTGCTGTGAATGTCCTTATAGGCCTTACCTTCAGAAATACCCATAAAGCTGTAAACAAAAATGCTGTCGCCGGCAGCTACAGATGCAACAGCATTATTGGAGATCGGTTCCGGAAGGTTTTTTACTTCCTGCCAGTGCAGCATCTCTTCTGAACTGCCACTGCAGGCGGCAATCAGCAATAGTCCAAATAAAAGCAGGTTAATTTCAGATGTCAGTCTCATTAACTTCGTCAGATGTGGTTTCTTCATTTAAAAATCTCCTCTGAACATAATAGCTGATCAAAAGAAACAGTGCCCCAAAACCGATAAATAATAAGATCCTCCATATAGCCTGAAGCTGGGAAAGGTCTACCAAAAACAGCTTGCCAACCACCAGGAAAATCGTTCCCATGGCCGCTTTTCTGATATCATCTTTCTCCTTTGCAAGGCCAAATATCAGCAGGGCAACGGCATAAATGCCCCAGCAAACCGACACGTAGGCCTGCCCGTTTTCAAGTGTGGACAGTTCGGAAAGGAACCATCCCAATAGGGCAAGGTGAGCAGTAAGCCGGTAAAACCGCCTGCCGCTTTTACTTTCCATCCAGACCGGAACTGCGATCCCTGCCATACCGATAATGAGCAGCTGCGTAATTGCGGCCAGGTTAAACACGGCCATATCGGGTTGATTATAGGTCGTAAATTCATTCAGCATCCACACGGCGATAATACCGAAGAGAAGGTGTGAACTTACGGATATCTCTTCGTCTTCATTTTTAGAGGCGATAAATCTCAATCCCAAACCCTCCAGGGCAAGTACTATAAATAAAAGTTCCCCTTCCAGCAGCAGGAAGAATGAGACCGTCAGCAATATGAGTGCAGAAAAGCCGTGAATGGAAGCCAGTTTTGTCAACTGTTCATTGCGTAAGGGTAAATAGACATAGCCTATAGCCAGTGCAAAGGCCATAGCTATCACTCCCCAGGCTTCCGCTGTAATATCCCACAATCCCATCGAATACAGAAAGCCTAGAATGGGAATAACCAGGGCCATCAGCTGTACGGTCGGATTGCTTAAATAAGACGCATAGTCATCGACAGTACCGTCTTTATTCTGAAAGGCCGGATCCGGCCATTTTTGTGGATCCCGACCGGTCAGCACCTCACGTATTACCGGTATTCCCCATAATACTGTCAGGCAAATTAGTAATCCCGCCTGTAGGGAAAGGCGGTCTGAAAAGACAGGCTCCGTCACATCAAGAATGTTATTATAAAATCCTACCAGCATGACCAGCAAACTGCCTGTTGCCATGGTCCATAGCAGCGACTTCCATCCTTTGACCAGGTACATAGCCGAGGCGCCGCTTAAGATTACAGTGGTGTAGATCATTAACGCAGGCAGGCTTCCGCTGCCGCTGTATAGCATAAAGGGCGTACCCAAACCTCCTAAGGTACCGATTACCGAAAGGACAGGCTGATTCTGCTGAAGAGATAACGAAAGGGCAAGCAACGTCACTACAACCATGAAGATCCAGACGACCGAGGCAGGTGCAAAACTGTACAGCTGAAACGTAGCGAACCCGGTTATATAAAAAACAGCGATACCGCCGCCCAGGCAGATCTGTTTCAAGGTGCTGTTGCCTTCCGAGAGCTGCAGGCCGGTAATAAACAGGGATAATCCGATGCCTAGTCCAATCAGGCTGCGAATAGGCGGTACCAGCCAGCCTTGGTCAATGGAATATTTGAACAAGAAGGCCACCCCCAGCAGCAAAAGGCCAATACCTATCCGCTGAAGCCAATTTTCGCCAAGCTGAATTTTGTCGGTAAAAGAGGTTTCCTGAACCTGTTCCTTCTGCGGTTCGGAAGAAGACTCTTTCAGGGTGACCTTATCAGCTTCAGAAGAAAGGGTAACAGAATCGGCTGAATTTTGAACCTGCAGGAGGCTTTTTAAATCTTCAACCTCCTTTTCGAGCCGCCGCACACGCTTTTCCAAGTTTTCCCGGCTATCCTTTTCCATCCTTTTAAACTATTTTGAGATCAGTAGAACATACATGAAGCAATGATAATGACAAAACCAAATAAACCGGAACAAGACTAATTATTAATTTTTTTACTTTAAACAGCATTATCTTTTCATAGATTACACACTTATGAGTTCATTTAGGGATAAGAATATATTGGTAACCGGCGGGGCAAACGGCATAGGCCGGCTGCTTAGCTTGAAAAGCCTTAAAGAGGGAGCAAAAAATCTCATCATTTGGGATGTTGACAAGAATGCCATGAAGCGTTTATCCGATAAGTGCGACCAAGAAGGGTGGAACTGCTACACCTATGATATTGATCTTTCCAATTCAGATGAAATTGAAGAGACAGCCGAGCGCGTTAAAAATGATATCGGGAATGTTGATATTCTCTTCAATAATGCCGGAATAGTTGTCGGCAAATCATTTTTAAACCAGAGTAGTGAGGATATTCAAAAAACGGTAGCAATTAATATTGAAGCGGTAATGCTTACTGCAAGAGCTTTCCTGCCCGAAATGGTTGCGCAAAAGTCAGGACATATTATTAACATATCTTCAGCCTCCGCCTTGATGGGCAACCCCAATATGTCGGTCTATGCCGCCAGTAAATGGGCAGTCACGGGATGGTCGGAATCCCTGCGGCTGGAAATGGAGCATGCCGAAAGCAACGTTCATGTTACAACCGTACAGCCAAGTTATATTAATACCGGCATGTTTGCGGGAGTGAGAGCTCCCCTGCTTACCCCGTTTCTTGATCCGGACGAAATAACGGATAAGATCATAAAAGCGGTAAAAAAGAATAAAATTATCTTAAGAGAACCATTTATGGTGAAAATAACGCCTTTCCTGAAGGGAGTGCTGCCAGCCCGGCTATTTGACCTGCTGGCGGGGAAATTTTTCAGGGTTTATTCATCTATGAACAGATTTACCGGGAGGGCCAAGGATGAATAATATCGCCGAGGTTGTTAAAAACCAACACACCTATTTCAAAAATAACAAAAGCAGGGATCTGTCTTTTAGAATTGAACAGCTTAAAAAGCTAAAGTCGGTTCTGAAAAAACACGAAGATCATTTTATGGAAGCAATAAAAAAAGACTTCCAAAAACCTGCTTTAGAATCCTATGGAACCGAAATAGGATTCCTCTATTCGGAAATTGATCATATCCTCAAGCATATAAAAAAATGGGCACAAACTGAGCGTGTCTGGGGATCGTTTATCAATTTTCCATCACGCAACTATATTTACCGGCAGCCTTACGGCGTGGCCCTGGTAATCGGGGCCTGGAACTATCCCCTGCTATTGAGCCTTTCGCCCGCTTTGGGAGCCATTGCGGCGGGCAACTGCACCATTATCAAACCTTCTGAAATATCCAGGCATACCTCCCCGCTACTTGCCGATATAATCAATTCCAACTTTGAAGAAGGTTATCTAAGAGTTATTGAAGGGGCGGCAGAAACAACGCAAGAGCTCCTGGATGAACCATTGGATTATATTTTTTTTACCGGAAGCACCCGGGTGGGTAAAATCATCATGGGGAAAGCCGCAGAACAGCTCACGCCACTAACTTTGGAACTGGGCGGCAAAAGCCCGGCTATTGTCCACTCCGATGCCGATGTGTCCACTGCCGCAAGACGGATTGTCTGGGGCAAGTTCATAAATGCGGGACAGACTTGTGTGGCCCCTGACTATGTATATGTCCACAAAGATCTCAAGGAATCCCTGTTAAAAAGCCTTAAGCAAGAGATTACCGGCTTTTACGGAACCGATCCGCAAAAAAGCCCTGACTATGCACGCATCATTAACAGCAAGCATTTCAATAGACTGAAAGGATATCTCGAAAATGGCACCATTGTTACTGGCGGCCAAACGGACGAACAGGAACTATTTATAGCTCCCACGATACTTGAAGATATTGCGTGGGAAGATAAGGTAATGCAGGAAGAAATTTTTGGTCCCCTTTTGCCCGTCATGCCATATGAGAACCTAAACGAAATAATGAATACCATTCGGGAAAAACCGACCCCTTTGTCCCTCTACCTGTTTACCGGTAATAAGGATATCGAGAAAAAAATTATAAAAGAACTCCCGTTTGGCGGGGGATGCATCAATGATACCATTGCACACCTGGGCAATCTTAATTTACCATTCGGCGGACTGGGACAGAGTGGATTTGGCAATTACCACGGGAAAAGCAGTTTTGATATCTTTTCCCACAAGAAGAGCATTATGAAAAAACCCACATGGCTGGATAATCCCATGCGGTATGCGCCCTATTCCGGAAAACTCAAATGGCTGAAGAAGTTATTTAACTGATCTTTTATGGGTAATCAAACATTTAAAGCGCTGGTAGTATCAGAAGACGGTAAAGGCAGTTTTCAGAGGGAAGTCACCGTAAGGGACCTCTCAACCCTGCCCGATAACGACGTCCTGATCAAGGTTTACTATTCATCCCTGAACTACAAAGACGCCCTCTCGGCATCAGGCAACAGGGGGGTTACACAGCAATTCCCCCATACTCCCGGTGTGGATGCTGCCGGCATCGTAGAGGAGAGCCGGGATAAGCGGTTCACTAAAGGTGACAAAGTTATTGTTACCAGTTTTGACCTCGGGCAAAACACCTCTGGAGGTTTTGGTGAGTATATTAGGGTACCGGGCGACTGGATTGTGCCGCTGCCGGAAGGATTGTCGCTGCGCGAGAGCATGATTTATGGAACCGCGGGTTTCACGGCAGCCTATGGGGCCTACAAACTGAAACATAATGAAACCGGGACCGACCGTCGAGAAGTACTGGTTACAGGGGCAACCGGCGGTGTAGGGAGCCTGGCTGTTGCCCTTCTGGCAAAGGAAAAATACCGGGTAGTTGCGGCAACCGGCAAAATGGATGAGCGATCCTTTCTCGAGAGCCTTGGAGCAAAAGAAGTCATTCATAGAGACTCCGTATATCCTGACTCGGACAAAGCATTGCTATCCGCAAGGTGGACAGGTGCTATTGATACTGTGGGAGGGAAAATGCTTGACGCCGTCCTTCGTCAGACCGCGCATAACGGCACTGTGGCCTGCTGTGGCAATGTGCTGGGGCATCATTTACATACCAGTATTTACCCATTTATTCTTAGGGGGGTCAGTCTTATGGGCATTGACTCGGGAATCTGCCTCATGCCCATGCGGAGAAAAATATGGAACCTGCTGGCTGGAGATTGGAAGCTTGATATGCTGGAAGATATTTCCAGCGAGGTTTCACTAGACGGCCTTGAAACTGAGATACAGAAAATCCTCAAAGGCCGGCAAATCGGCCGGATTCTGTTAAAACACCGACACGCGGATTAGGCCGTTTTATTCAGGTTGGCCTTTTCACTTTTCGAAAACACGGAAGTTTTTCTATCCTCATCCTTATCATCGGCAAAAGCCTTTTCAAACGGCTTGTACAAATCATTACTGGTTATTGGCTTAACCAGGTAATCGGTGAAACCGGTCTTCTTGGCTCTTTCAAAATTAAAGCGATCGGAATTTCCTGAGAGATAGATCACCGGAACCTTAGAATGCTTTCGAATCTCTTCCATCGCTTCAATACCATCTATATCACCCTTCAAAACGATATCCATGAGAATGATATCAGGATTCAACTCTTTAGCCTTATCTATGGCTTCTCTTCCCGAACCTACTTTGGCAGCAACTTTATGGCCCATTTTTTCAATGAGACGCTCTTCTACCAGGGAAAGCAACATATCGTCCTCCACAATGAGGACACTCTTTACAGTTTGTTTATTCATGGGGAACCTCTCTTCTCTTAGAACTTTTTAAAAACCTTTAGATTGCAAACTTTAAAGCCAACGATGAGATATTTTTTTTAACCTCATTACAATATTATTAAAAAATTTTAATGTTTCACAATTTATTTCTCTTAATGGAATCTTCATCCGCCTCTTAGGTAACATAAATAAATAAAACAGGCAGGAAATTCCACGTATGATAACGGATTTTTGACTTTCTCTTGATTAAATCATTCTCAGATATTCACTTCTCGAAAAAACCGGACATAAAAAAAGCCTTGCAGTTCAGAGAACCGCAAGGCTTCGCGTGGGACCGGGCGGAATCGAACCGCCGACACTACGATTTTCAGTCGTATGCTCTACCAACTGAGCTACAGTCCCTTGCATTTAGAGTTGCCAAATATAACAGCTTTTAA
>DATFJD010000378.1:0-7563 GCA_035269475.1 Halalkalibaculum sp. | reverse complement strand
TAATCATCTCTCAGAATTTTGACCGTCTGTTTGTATGATATTATTTATTTGGGTAGTACTCTGAAAAGTAAATAAACAGATAAAGATCAAAGTTGCTGTACTATTAGCCCTTCTTAACCAACATTATAGAATTCAAATCGGTACCCGGCAGCGGCAGAGCCCTTAAATTCTGTATTGAAAAAAACACGCTTATACTTATCTTGCTGAAAATTAAATCTACATATCATTATGGGCGATAAACGAAAAGTCATGATCGTGGAAGACGATCTTATCCTTAATTTACTGTACGAAAGCTACCTCGAGCGCCTGGGATTTGAAACCGAAGGAGAACTGGTTTATGGAAAAACCGCCATAGAAACCGCAAAAAACCTGAGCCCCGACCTTGTTATCATGGACATCTCCCTGGAAGGTGAAATTGACGGGATCGATGCCATGCTGGAGATTCGAAAATTCTCCGACGTACCGGTCATTTATATCACCGGCAATTCAGACCCCTACCACGTGAAAAGGGCTGAAGAAACCGACTATATTGATTACCTTACCAAACCTATTGAATTTGACGACCTTAAGATGTCCGTTAAAGCCTATTTCCGGGATGATACCCCGTAAATAAACAACCGACACGTTCATCTTAAGCCGCTCTTTTCTTTTATTTTTGTTCATGCAGACAAGCCGCAACGTTCATTATATTATATATGAAATATCGATTAAGCACCCTCGTCCCTTCACTTGCCATGTTAAGCCTGTTACTGCTTGCCGGTTGCGCAACAACCAAATCGGGCTCCGAAACCGCAGCTGAGACCAATACTGCAGATATAGAAACCACGGATGAGCATACCACCCCCTACGAGATTGACCGGCCGGTTCCGAACTCCATCGAAGAGGAAATCCCCAATGCCTTTTACGGGGCCTACTCCGAGGGCACACGGACTTTTTCCGGCAAGCCCGGCAGCAACTACTGGCAGCAGTACGCTTCTTATGATATGGACGTAACTTTGGACCCGGAGAATAAGACCGTCAGTGGCAGCAGCACCATCACCTATTACAACAATTCGCCCGACACCCTGGGCCAGCTTTTTCTGGAGCTCTCCCAGAATGTCCATAAAGAGGGCGTGGTGAGAAATGAAACGGCGGAAGTCACGGGCGGCGTAAATCTGAAAAGCATGGTTTATGAAGGCGATACCCTTGAGGTTATCCGTCGTTACGGGGAGCGCGGGTATTATGTGGATGGAACCATCATGACCATACTGCCCGACCGCCCCCTGATGCCGGGTGACTCCGTTTCCATGAAGGTAGCCTGGAATTTTAAGGTGCCGCAGGAAGGAGCCGGCGGACGCATGGGTTACAGCGAAGACAACCTGTTTTATATTGCCTACTGGTATCCCCAGATGAGGGTCTATGATGACGTACAGGGCTGGTTCACAGAACCCTTCCGCATCAATGCCGAATTTTACCACGGGTTTGCCGACTACAACGTGCGCATAACCGCTCCCGACCAGTGGGTGGTCACCTCCACGGGACAGCTGGAAAACGGGCAGGAGGTTCTTCGCCCTGCCATATACGACAGGCTGATGAAAGCTTATGAAAGCGATGAGGTTGTCAGTGTGGTTGAAGAGAGTGATTTTGGAAATGTTACCCGTACGGACGGAGACAGCACAGTTACCTGGCACTATACTGCTGAAAACATTCGTGATTTTGCGTTCAGCGTCACCAAAGAATCGGTCTGGGATGCCACCCGCGCACCCATTGGCGATCTCGACGATGACGGAAATACCGATTATGCAGATATTAATGCCTTGTACCGCACCGATGCCCCGCTTTGGAGAAATGCCGCCAAATTTGCCCGGCATTCTACCTCTTTTCTTTCTGAGTACACCGGCATGGATTATCCATGGCCGCACATGACCGCTGTGGAAGGCGGCGGCATTATAGGCGGCGGTATGGAATTCCCCATGATGACCATTATCGGGGCCTACAAAGGTCGTCCGGCACAGTCACTATATGCCGTGATTGCCCACGAGATTGCCCATATGTGGGTACCCATGCAGGTGAGTACCAACGAAAGGCGCTACAGCTGGATGGATGAAGGTACCACAACATTCAACGAGAACCGGGCCAAGCTGGACTACTATCCCGAAGGGCCTGACTTTGAAATACAGGACTTCCAAACTTACCTGCAGATAGCCGGTACCGACTACGAAGGTGAGATCATGCGGTGGTCGGATTTCCATTATAACGGTCTGGCATACAGCCGGGCTTCGTATTCAAAACCGGCCTCCATGCTGGTGACCCTGAGAGGGCTGCTCGGTGAGGAGGTCTTTGAGGAAGCTTTGCAAACCTTCTTGAGCGAATGGCAATACAAGCATCCTTATCCATGGGACCTCTTTAATACCTTTGAAGACATCAGCGGAATGGATCTCGACTGGTTCTGGAGAAGCTGGTACTACGAGACCTGGACGCTCGACCATGCCGTGACAGATGTAACCGAATCGGAAAATGGAACGCGCATCATTATACAGGATCTTGGGCTGAGTCCGATGCCGGCTCATGTGGAGATAACCTTGCAGAACGGGTCCGTCATAAACAAAAAAGTAGGTGTCGATACCTGGCTTAGCGGCGCCACAGCTGCCATTCTGGTTATAGAGGAAACTTCACCGGTTCAAAAAGTGGAGATTGATCCTAACTACCTCTTCCCTGATGCAGACCGGTCAAATAATATTTGGGAACGGAAATAGTTATCAGATTAACGATTATATTGTAGAGAAGAGTGAAAGCGGGTCACTCTTTTTAGTTGATATTAAATTCCGTAAAAATTAGCGGACAGTTCTCCGATTTTTAAAAAATATTCGGACTTTGATATATTATTGAATCTGCCTTTTTACCTAAGCAAAAGATGAAGAAAAATTTCAGCACCATCAGATGGATATTACTGGCTACCGGTATAGTCGCTATACTGGGCCTTACCGGTATGAATGTATATTCACTGTATGCACTTCGCAATCAATCCATTGATTCTCAGATAGAGAATAAAAAGCTGCAGGTTGCAGAATTTGCCGATAAAGCCCGTGACCGCTTCCGAACTCCCTTTGCCGGATTGCTCTCGAAGGATATAGAAAAGCTGGAAGAGACCTTCCGCCAAACCGGGCAGTTTACACCCGAAGTATTTAAAATCATAAATAATGCTGCCGCCGACTCCATCTACGAAGGCATTTATTTTATTCCGGCCAACACCACCGATTGTCAGAATATCGACCTCTTTTTAAAGTATAATTCAGCCGGCAACAGGTTTATCAGGGCTAAAGGCGACAACGAGATTATCTGTGACGGCATGGGCATGGCCCGGACGAGAATGAGGGTACTGATGGAGGAGTACAACTATAATAATAAAATTATATTCGATACCCATCGAAGTATGACCATTGCACTGGTCAACCTTAAGGATGATTCTGTATTCGGTTATCTTACCATGCCGACCAATATGGAGTATCTGACGAACCATTATCTCCAGCCCACGCTGGAACAAAAGTTTGGGTCGGAGCAGAATTCCGGCATAAAAGTCTGGCTGCGAGACTGGACCAAAGAGAAAACCATTGCATCCAGCGACCCCCGTTTTGACTACGACCGGCAACAGGTGCAGTTCAGTCAAAAGTTTCCCGATCTTTTCGACGATTGGAACCTGAGGGTAGCTTTCACTACCGATCCCATGATAGCGGCTTCGAATAGAACGCTGTATAAGAATTTAATTGTACTGGGGTCCGCTTTTTTCCTTCTGCTGGGTGCCCTTATTTTTATGTTTATAACGGCTCAGAGAGAACGTGAGCTGGCCGAACGTCAGGCGGGATTCCTTGCTAATGTCACTCATGAACTGAAGACACCGCTTGCGGTAATGCAGGCCGCCGGTGAAAATCTTGCGGATGGAAGAGTAGACAACAAAGAGAGGCTTAAGGCCTATGGCAATCATATCCATTCCGAATCCATACGGCTTCGCAAAATGATTGAAAAACTGCTCGATGTTGCAAAAGCGGATACCAACCAGTCGCTTATTGAACCAAAGCCGGTATATCTGAATAGCTTACTGAAAAAATATATCGACGAACATGCGGATTATGTTCAAGAAAAAGGATTTACTCTGGAAACGTCCATCGAAGACGATCTCGACCACGTGATGATTGATACCGACAGTTTTGAAACTATAATCGGAAACCTATTGGAAAATGCCATAAAATATAGCCGGGATGAAAAATATGTGAGCATTTCTCTTGAACAGGAAGACTCTGAAGTAATTCTCAAAGTTAAAGACCATGGGATGGGTATTCCCAAAAAATCCATGAAGCATATTTTTGAGAAGTTCTACCGTGTTGAAGACGTGCTGACAGCAAATACCAAGGGCCACGGCCTGGGACTTTCTATTGTAAAGAACCTGGTTGAACAAAATGGGGGAGAAATCACGGTACGCAGCGAAGAACATAACGGTTCCTGTTTCACTATACGGTTTCCGGTAGCGCAACAAGAAGATATTCAACAATATCGCAAATCCAACCCGGTTGAGCCGGATAAACTAACCCAAGAATCATCTGAATATGTCGGATAAACCCAAAAAAATTGTCATCGTCGAAGACGAGCCCAGCCTGGTATTTACCCTGCAAGACACCCTGGAAAACGAGGGCTATGAAGTGCTGGTCGCTGAAACCGGACATCAGGGAGTGGACATCGTGAAAGAGCACGACCCCGACCTGATGGTTCTCGACCTTATGCTTCCGGGTATGAGCGGTTTTGAGGTGTGTGAGAAAGTGAGAAAACTTAATTACACCTTCCCTATCCTCATCCTTACGGCAAAAGACCAGGAGGTTGACAAAGTTACCGGACTGAATATCGGTGCCGACGATTATATGACAAAGCCTTTCAGCGTTAAAGAGCTGCTTGCCCGTATCAAAGCCCGCCTGCGCCGCTCTGAAACCTATGGAAAGGCAAAGCCGATCAATGAAGTTGAGCTGGATCCGATACAGATTGACCTGAAGAATGCGGTCGCCCACCATCCCGAAAACGGGGAAGTGGAACTGACCACCCGGGAAGTGGAACTGATCCGTTACCTTGTTGCCCATGCCAATGAGCCGGTATCGCGTGACGCGCTGCTAGAAAACGTTTGGCGCTACGAATACAGCACCAATACCCGAACGGTGGATGTGCATATTTCCAAGCTTCGATCCAAAATTGAGGTGCACCCCGACGACCCCAACTACCTCGTCACCCTCCACGGCGTAGGCTACATGCTGAAGATGAGCTGAGTTTTTAGTAGAAAGTAGAGAGTAGAAAGTAGAAAGTAATGAGTAATGAGTAATGAGTAAAAAGCTTCGGTTGACCCATATATTTTCTCTGTGATACTCTGTGCTTCTTTGCGTAACTCTGTGTAACAGCTCTCACTTCTCAAGACTATCTTCAAAACTCAAATCTTCAACGAACCCGATAAAGTTCTTGATCTGCGCCTGGAGCAGGTCCTGCTGAAAAGGGTCTGAGATACCCTCCTCATCGTCAAAATTCTTGCCGATGCGCGGAATAAATACCCGCTCCGGAAAGACATGCGCATTCCGGTATCCTACCACCTGCTGAAGCTGCTCAACGGCACGCACTGCCCCGAAAGCTCCATTGGCGTGACCCACAAAACTGATCGGCTTCTTGTTCAGTGATTCCGGAAAAGGCAGGTAATCTATAAAGAGCTTCAGGATGCCGGGATAGCCGCCGTTGTACTCCGGACACACAATTACCAGGGCATCGGCATCTGTTACCGGCTGAATAAATTCTTCAACCTCCTGGGGCTTGTCACCGTACCTGCCCCCTTCCACGGCCGAGGTGGGAAAATCCTGGAGATTGATGATATCCGCATCGATGCCATGACTGCGGTATTGCTTCTGCAGGTAGAGGGCTATTCTCAGGGAATTAGAATTCGGCCGGTCTGTGCCGCTGATTATTTTTAGATCCATAATGTCATAGCAAGTTTTGTTGATCTATACATACCAACTTTTACCGGAAATAATTCCAAAATAATACGACACAACTTAAAAAATTAAGGGCGTTAATGCATTTACCTCATATTATTATTGAATTTGAATGTTTATAATTAATTATTTTGTCATTTTGTTAATTATGACTTATTCTTGAAGCTAAATTTAAACTTTAACCTAAATTTAGTAGTCAAATGCACCGTTTTGCCAAAATAATATCTATTGCCCTTTTATTGATTCTCTTTGACACCGCTTCACTGTTGGCCAATGATGCCACTACCCTCACTTCAGCCCTGGAAACCATCAATTCCGCTTCAGACAAAACCTTCGCCGACCTGCTCTGGATTATGATTGCCGCCTTCCTGGTATTCTTCATGCAGGCCGGCTTTGCACTCGTAGAAACCGGGTTTACCCGGGCCAAGAACGTTGCCAACATCATGATGAAAAACATGATGGACTTCGGCCTTGGCACCATCGTGTTCTGGGCGGTCGGTTTCGGACTCATGTACGGCACCGATGTCCTCGGGATATTCGGTTTCAGCAACTTCTTTCTATCCGATGCCATCCTGCCGGACGGTACCATGGACTCGTGGGCTTATGCCGACTGGTTTTTCCAGGCTATGTTTGCAGCGACGGCCGCCACTATCGTCTCCGGGGCCATGGCGGAACGGACCAAATTTACCGGCTACCTGATATATACCGTTTTCATAACCGCTTTGATATACCCGATTGTCGGGCACTGGGTCTGGGGCGGCGGATGGCTGTCTGACCTGGGCTTCTACGACTTTGCCGGATCTACCGTTGTACACAGTGTGGGTGCCTGGGCGGGACTGATGGGCACCTATATCCTTGCTCCCCGTATCGGAAGATTTGTAAACGGCAAGGTGCATCACATTCAGGGGCACAGCGTTGCCCTGGGTTCGCTGGGCGTCTTTATCCTCTGGCTGGGCTGGTTTGGCTTTAACCCCGGCAGTACGCTGGGGGCCGATCCCTCTTTTGCGCGCATAGCCGTGACCACCAACCTTGGGGCAGCGGGAGGCGCCGTAGCGGCCATGGTATTTTCCTGGATCCGGACCGGCAAGCCCGACCTTGGCTATACCCTGAACGGGGCCCTGGCCGGACTGGTGGCTATTACTGCCGGCTGTGCTGTCGTATCACCCGGCTCGGCACTGATCATCGGCATGGTTGGCGGCGTCATCATGCTTTACGGTACCCGTTTCCTTGAAATGATTAAAATTGATGATCCCGTCGGCGCCATACCTGTTCACGGCTTTGCGGGTATGTGGGGAACCCTGGCCGTCGCACTCTTTGCCCAGGCTCCTTACACCACCCAATTTACCGGCCTGTTCTTTGGCGGGTCCGGGTATCAGCTGATGATTCAGGCATTGGGCATTCTGTCTGTATTTCTATGGACCACGGCTACCGCCTTCCTGGTATTCAAAACCATCAACAAGTACCACGGGCTGCGGGTCACTGAGGCAGAAGAGATTAACGGGCTTGACCTTAACGAGCACGGCACTACAGCCTATCCCGAGTTCTTTGGGGTAAATGATGCGCGCAGCAT
>DATFJD010000377.1:0-4162 GCA_035269475.1 Halalkalibaculum sp. | reverse complement strand
GGATGACTATGCACGTATGGCCGGCTATTACAGCATTGCTGAAAAGCCGAAGGAAGCTATCTCTACCCTTGAAAAAGGAATAGAGCAATATCCTGAGAACAAGGATCTTGCAACAAGACTGGCTGACGGCTATACCAACGCGGGTCAAACTAAAAAGGCCATCTCTACGATTGAGTCACTCATTGAGCAGGAACCGGAAAATCCTCAGTTCCACCTTGTGTTGGGTACGCAGATATACAAAACCGTACTCAATATGAGCGACACGCTGAAGACAAATTCTGACAAGATCTTTGATCTGCGCCAGGAGATGAAGCAGGCCCAGGGAGATAAAGCCGCACAGCTCAAGCAGCAGATAAGCCAGCTTGAATCAGAAAATACCGAGCTCCAGGAAAGAATTTCCAGCCTGACGGAAAGAGCAACCAAGGAGCTGAATACGGTTCTCGAGTATCGTCCAAACGATGCAACTGCGTATAACACGCTTGGAATAATCTATCAGAACAAAGCTTCTGCCCTTTTCGACAAGCGGAACAGAACCGACGACAATCAAATGGCTGCCAAGATTGATGCCCAGGCTAAGGAATCTCTTAAGCAAGCTATGAAATACTACGAAAGCGCTGCTGAAATTGATCCCGACAACCAAGAGTACTGGAAAAACCTCTTTAGCATCTATACGGCCCTGGGAATGGACCAAAAAGCTGAAGAAGCCATGCAAAAAGCAGGGATGAACTAAACAGAGTGCATTCGATCCTAACATTCTAGAAAAGAAAAATATTTATGCAAATTACATTCACCCGAATTGTAGTCCCCATTATGGGGATTGCATTCGGGTTCTTTATTGGCTGTTCCACACTATCCCCATCCTCACAAAAACCCGTTCAACCTGATGAATTAAGTAAACAAGAACTGAAAGTTGAGATAAATTCGGCAAATCAGCAGATCAGTTCAGGCAAAGCCGATGCCGATCTTTACTACCATAAAGGATATCTCCTCAGCCAGTATGCGCAAAAGCTGGAGAATCCATCAGATCGTACCGCAACCTACGAAGAGCTTCAAACCACCCTTCAGAATGCTGAGGAATTATTTGAAGCTGCCAACCTGCCTTCAGGCAAACAGAAAGTCGATGAGCTGCTGAAAGTTACCTGGAGCAGCGAACATAACCTGGGCGTTCAAATCATGCAGAGTGACAGCACCCTGGAGACAGATGATTATGAAAAAGCTGCCGTCCATTTCAAAAATGCTACCCGGGTACTTCCCGATACCGCTATCTCCTATAAAATGGAGGCAAGGGCGTATTATAAGAACGGGAAAAACAGGCAGGCTTTAAACGTACTCGAAGAAGCCAACATGGAAATCGAATCGCTGCCTGCTGAAATGCTTGAACAGCTTGCCTTCCTTTATCTTGAAACCGGGCAGTCCTCAAAAGCCGTTCAGATCTATGAAGATGCCGAAACTGTATTTTCATCAGACAACCTGAACGTAATACACGGTCTGGCCAATGCCTATATCTCATCCGGGAATCATGTAAAAGCTGTTTCCCTGCTGAATGAACTTGTGGAAAATGAGCCTGACAACATTATTTATGCTCAGACCCTGGCAACAGAGTATTTTTACCTGGGAAGTAAAAAGCTTTCTGAAATAACGGAAGAGACACCCAAGGATATTCGCACGCAGGAGCTGCTGGAAGATGCCGACTCCCTTTTTAGCAGGGCCCGCAGGCAGCTGGAAAGCTCACTGTCCAGAAATTCGGGCAACCGAGAGCTTCAGGAATCTTTTGTCAGTTTTTACCAGAATGCGGCTGCCAAATACCAGTCGGTACTTCCTGAAGTTTCTGAAAGTGAAAAATCTGAAATAAAAGAAATAATTCGCGATTACCTGAGTTCTTCCATACCGGTGTACGAAGCACTGGTTCAGCAATACCCCGAAGCTTCTCAAAGCTACTGGAAGAACCTTTACGAGGTATACTCCTATCTTGGTATGAGTGAAAAAGCACAGGAAGCGAAATCCAAATTCAACTGATTTACCTATGAAGTTCAATACCAAGGCTATTCATGCCGGGCAGCACCCTGAAGAGACCTCAGGTGCCGTCATGCCCCCTATTTTTCAAACGTCAACCTATGTACAGGAAGCACCGAATGTTCATAAAGGCTATGATTATGCACGGGTAGGCAACCCTACCAGAACTGCTCTTGAAAAGCTCATTGCAGGCCTGGAAGATGCCGATGATTGCGCCTGTTTTGCCAGCGGGTGCGCGGCCATGGATGCATTCATTAAGATGTATCGGCCCGGCGACCATATTATCGCCTCCGATGATTTGTATGGGGGAACCTACCGTATGTTCACCCAGGTTTTTGAGCCATTCGGCATTGATTTCACTTTTGTAGACATGACCGATATCAGCAATGTCAAGGATGCGAAAACCGATCAAACCAAACTCATCTGGATCGAAACGCCAACCAATCCGCTGCTGAGGATAGTTGATATTGAAGCCCTGACCGGATATGCCAAAAACCACGGCATTACCACTTTGGTTGATAATACTTTTGCTTCTCCCTACCTGCAAATGCCCCTTCACCTGGGTGCGGACGCCGTGTTGCATTCAACTACCAAATACCTTGGAGGCCATTCTGATGTAATTGGAGGAGCTGTGGCAACATCCGATGAAGAGATTATGGAGCAGTTGCGTTTTCAGGTCAAAACGACCGGGGCGGTTCCCGGGCCGATGGACTGCTACCTTACACTGAGAGGCATCAAAACGCTGCACGTAAGAGTTCAGCGTGCGGTAGAAAATGCCAAAGCCATTGCCGAATACCTAGAGTCTCACCCGGAGGTTGGAGAAGTCATCTACCCGGGCCTGAAATCGCACAAGCAGCATGATATTGCCAAAAAGCAGATGAAGGATTTCGGTGCGATGGTATCATTTACGCTTAAGGACGATAAAGTGGAGTCTGCCAAAGAATTCATGAGCAGCACCTCGGTATTTGCTTTGGCCGAAAGCCTGGGCGGAGTGGAATCTCTTATTAACCACCCCGCATCCATGACGCACGGTTCCATACCCAAAGAGGTGCGGAAAAAAGTGGGACTTAAAGACTCACTGATTCGTCTTTCTGTAGGCATTGAAGATGCCGACGATCTTATCGAAGATCTTAAGCAAGCTTTTTAAATTTAGAATTTCAAATCAAAGCATAGATCATTATGAAAAACGTAGTTATTGTTGAAGCCAAGCGCACACCTGTTGGTTCATTTGGCGGAAGCCTATCGTCATTCTCAGCACCGGAGCTGGGTTCCATGGCCATTATTGAAGTGATCAAATCAGCAGGACTGAAACCGGACGATGTTCAGGAAGTTGTTTTAGGTAATGTCCTTACAGCAGGCGTCGGCCAGGCCCCGGCACGGCAGGCGGCACTTAAGGCCGGCCTGTCTGAACTCACTCCGAGTACAACGGTAAATAAAGTATGTGCATCCGGCATGAAGTCCATTATGATCGCCGCCAATCAGATTCAGCTGGAAGAAGCCGATATCATCGTAGCCGGGGGCATGGAGAGCATGAGCAATACCCCCTACTATCTTCCCAAACACCGATTCGGTTCCAAACTGGGCAATGCCAAGGTAGAAGACGGTATTATAAAAGACGGGCTGTGGGATGTGTATAATGACTTCCACATGGGCAACGCTGCCGAAATTTGCGCCAAGGAGTGCAATATCAGCAGAGAGCAGCAGGATGAGTTTGCTATCAGCTCTTACAAAAGAGCCATTTCTGCCCACGAAAATGGGTATTTCGATGATGAGATAATTACCGTAAAAGTAAGCGACCGTAAAGGAAATGTTACGGAAGTAGAGATGGACGAGGAACTTAAAAAAGTGAACTACGATAAAATTCCAAACCTGAATCCCGTTTTTGACCGTGAAGGAACGGTAACCGCAGCCAATGCCAGCAGCATTAATGATGGCGCTGCAGCCGTATTGGTTATGAGCGAGGAGAAGGCGAAGGAACTGGGACTGAAACCACTGGCAAGAATCGTCAGTCAGGCCAGCGCCGCGAAATCTCCCGAATGGTTCACCACTGCCCCATCCGATGCCATACCTAAAGCTTTGAAGCGGGCAGGCATGGACAAAAACGAAATGGATCTCTTTGAAATTAACGAAGCCTTTTCGGTTGTATCAC
>DATFJD010000376.1:0-3057 GCA_035269475.1 Halalkalibaculum sp. | reverse complement strand
AGACCAACAGAATTTGTGCAAAGCTTTCGGTTCCGATGGAGGGAATCAGGAAACTATCTACTATGTCGATGTTTCCTGAGATGACTCCTCCAAGGCAGATTCCTATAAAAAGTGCGCTTACCACTTCACGTGTCCAAAATGCAAGCACAATTGCCACAAGGGGCGGCATGATACTCCAAAACCCATAGTGATCATTTGTACGGGGAAAATCGCCTGCGAAATAAACTCCTGCTATAACGAGTGCAAGAAAAGCTCCAAAGTAAATTTTCCTGCGTGTCACAGGGTCTCCAAAGGTATTCGCTACGTAGTTTTTTGAGTCGGTCATAAATGATTGATGTGATCAGTTCAGATGGGATAAGATAACGGTTGCTCTCAAAAATCAAAGAAAGAAGTGTGGTATTGAAAGCCGATCCAATCCGGTACTGATATTTACTCATAATACAGGTGATGTAGGTGCCTAACATAGGTTGACATAAATTTTCACAACTAACTCGATTATTTATGTCTAAAAAATACATTCGGCAACGCCGAACATTTTCACCTACCTTACGCAAAGATATCGTCCGGTTGATTGAATCCGGTAAATTAAGCGTAGCGGCAGCGTCCCGCGAATACCAGGTCTCGTCGACCAGTATTTATCGCTGGATCCACCGCTACTCAACCTATAACAAAAAAGGAGCCGTCCTCGTGGTTGACAAAGACTCACAAAGTAAGAAGCTTGAACGATTACAGCAGAAGATCGCCGAACTGGAACAGGCCGTCGGTCACAAGCAAATGCAGATCGACTACTATGAGAAGTTTGTCGACCTGGCCAGTGAGGAGGTCGGTGAGGATTTAAAAAAAAAGTACGGTTCCGCTGCTTCGAGTGGTTCTTCGGCAACAAACAAACCGTCAGGTGGCCAATGAAGCGCATGCTTAAGTGGCAGGATATCTCCCGGCAAGGGGCCCATCAGGGCATTGCCCGGCTGAATCAAAGGAAACGGGATCTTCTTGAAACCATCGAGCTGGCCAGTGAGGTTCGCAAGAAGCATCGCCAGATGGGATGCCGCGACATTTACTATGCGGTGCGCGAGCAAATGCCCCGCGGGCGCGACTGGACCGAGCGAGTGTTGCTTGGCTGTGGGTTTCGGACAAAAACACCGCCACGGTCGTTTACCGTTGCGGGGACCAGCATATGTGCCAACCTGATTGAGGGTATGTCTATTACCGGCCCGAACCAGGTGTGGCAAACCGATATCACCTACGTGTGGAGCGGGGGCCGCTGGTATTACGTCAGCTTTGTGATTGATGTGTATACCCGCCGGATCCTGGCCAGCCATTGCAGCCGGGATCTGAGCGCTGCCAGTCAGGTTCGTTGCATCGCCAAGGCGTTTGCAAGCCAGAAAGGCGAGGACCTGAGCCAGCTGATTGTTCATACCGATCGGGGCGTGCAGTACACAAGCAGGGAGTTTACCAGATATCTTGACCGCCGGGACGTGAGGCACAGCATGGCGCATTACGCCTGGCAAAATGCGTATTGCGAACGGGTCAACCGCACGATCAAACACAATTATCTTGCGTACTACACAACCGACAGCTACCACTCGTTGTGTTGCGGGGTCGCCAGGGCGGTGCGGTTGTACAACCGCAGCAAACCACACCGGGGGCTTCCGTCAAAGTTGTCACCGGATCAATTTATCAAAGAACTTAATCAGGGTGGCCACCCTGATTATCGCGTCAATATTTGGTCGCCGTTAACGGCGACCAATAGGTTACACGTTAACTAAAAACGTCAACCATATTTAGGCATCTACAACCCTTTCACCTTTCACCTTTCACCTTTCACGTTTCTCGCCCTAAAGCCCCAACGCCTCAATCTCCGCAATCTCATCAGCATACCGCACAGAATCACGTCCATAAAAAGCAAGCGCATCTGTGAGAATTGGTTCGGCTTCATCTACTCGATCAAGGTTCCAGAGACAAATTCCATACGTCAGCCTGGACGAGGCGAGGTTTGGATTGTCATCCGTTAGCTGATTGCTTCTGAGCACGTACGCTCGTTCGGCGAATGGGAGTGCTTCATCAAACCGGTTTTGATAGCGAAGGGCATTGGCAAGGCCGCTCAGCGGGTAGGTCTGACGAATGTGATCGGGCGGCAGCAGGCGCTCGCTGTGCTCCAATGATTCTCTCATGATGGATTCAGCCCCTGAATAATCCTCCATCCGCATGTAAATACCTCCATAACTTTGGAGGATGCCTGCAATGTAGAAATTATCGTTGCCGTACTCTTCCCGGAAGATGCCGAGTATCTCACGGTACGTCTCAGCCGCCTCCTCAAGCTGACCCGCACCTCCTAAAGCCCGGGCTGTATTGGAGTGGGCCGCCAGTGTGTTCAGATGACTTTCACCAAAAATCTCAAGCCGCATGGCATGAGCCTCTTTTGCGTAAGGAATTCCCTCTTCAGGCCTGCCCATATTCTGGTAGAGGCTGGAAAGGTGATTCAACGTCGAGGCGATCTTTTCATGATTGCCTGAATATCGCTCCCGGCTCAGCTCAAGCGACCGAAAGAGATACTCTTCGGCTTCGTCATAGTCACCCAGTCTACGGCTGTTCAGTCCACGGTAAAATATAAAGTCATCGTAGTCAGCTCCGGCCTCTTCCCGGTTTTGCTCATAAAGCGGTTCAATGAGGGTTAAAACTGAATCAGCTCGTATAAAGTCCTGATTTACGTCGAGATGGTAGCCATAATCCAGGTTCACGCTCGCAAATTCGAGACTGTTGGGTTCAAGGTGTTCATTGGCCTGAGCTACTGCTCGATGGATCATCGCCAGGCCTTCATCATACTGACCCGACTTATCAAGAATGATGGAGCGGTCGGCCAGCATGTTGATGTACTCAAAGGTGGTTGTGTCGCTAGAAGTGCGATACAGCTCAACAGCTGTTTTTGAGAGAGAATCGGCCGGACCGTACGCCAGAAGGTTCGAGTAGATATCGGCCATCATAATCAGAAGTTCGGAGCGTGTTCGGGGATCTTCTGCCAGCTCATTGTTGATGTATTCCGTGCTCATATCTACCATG
>DATFJD010000375.1:0-2434 GCA_035269475.1 Halalkalibaculum sp. | reverse complement strand
CCATATAGTCGGGCCACCCTGATCATTCGCCGCTGATATAAGCTATGCCGTCAGGGGTAGCACCCGTTTTAAATGTTTCCATGACTTTCCATGAATCCGTATTAATAACCACAATTTGGTCGGCATTACTGTTGGCTACATACAGCCGGCTGTTATCGTCAGAGAAAGTGAGCCCGATAGGCATACCATCGCTCACTTCCGGCGTCTTGGTTGCAACGGTTGCCATCTTTTCCCTGCTTTCTACATCAAATACTGAAACAGTACTTGCCCTCGCATTCGATACGGCAACAAACCTGCCGTCGGGTGAAGTTTCGGCACGTATCGGGAAGCCTTCGCTGGCCATGGTTTGTAAAACCTCATAGCTTTCGGTGTCCAGAATAGAGATGGAATCGGAAGCCCGGTTGGTTACCCAAAGCTCATGCCCGTTGTCTGCAAGGGTCAATCCTTCGGTTCCCCGGCCGGTGTTTATTGTTTTTACGATTTTTTCATCGGCAATATTCAGTACGGTAACCGAACCTGATCCCAAATTGGTAACATAAACAAGCTGTTCATTTTCACTCAGCTCCACCATATGAGAAATCTCAGCATTTGTTTTGATATCGGTAAGGACCCTGCCATCCGGTATGTCAACTATAACTACAGACTGCTGTTCTTCAACCGAAACCACAACTCTTTGGCTATCGGAAAACCACTCAATACCGTGTGGACGTTGGAATGAACCTAACTGGATGCTTTTCGCAACTTCCCGTTTCTCGAGATCGATTACTGTGAGTGAGTTGCCTGGTTCTTCAGAACCGTAATTTGTGATTACGGCCCACTTCTTATCGGGAGATAAGGCCACTTCATGCGGTGCCGTACCGGTATTATAAACCGCTTTCTGATCGCCTGTTGCCGCATCCAGTTGCCAGGCCGTATTGCCCGACTTGTTGAGTATGATCAGGTTGCCTTGGGCATTGGCGGTGACGGGCAAGAAAACGAGTAAGGCCAAATAGATAAGATACTTCATAGGTATTTTTTTAAATGAAGGTTTCAGATTACTAATACCTGCGTTGTTTCCGGGCATTAAGTTTTCTGTCAAGACTATATTCCCCCGGACCAATAAGTAACATACTCACGAAGACAATAGCCAGTTCAATGCTGTGTGAAGTATCGGTAAAACCGTCACCCGCTGCAATATGGCTGGCAGCCGCTACAATCATAACGATAACCATGAAGACTAAGGTTGGCCTGAAAAACAGTCCAAGAAGCAAGAAAAGCCCGCCGAAAAATTCCGTGACGCTTGCAATAAAACCAAAGAATATTGGGGCGAAATCAATGCCTAATGATTGGGTTGCCGTACCCAGCTCTGCCCACATTTCAGGGCCTCCGAATAACTTGGGGTAGCCGTGCAGCATCATTATGATGCCCAAGC
Source organism: Halalkalibaculum sp. (assembly GCA_035269475.1). Taxonomy (GTDB): domain Bacteria; phylum Bacteroidota; class Rhodothermia; order Balneolales; family Balneolaceae; genus Halalkalibaculum. The sequence goes on along the minus strand of DATFJD010000375.1, from coordinate 1,023 downwards.
CGATTCTCAGAATTAAAAAGCCGATATTTCGGTATGTACCGGGGTTTCGTCGTCGCATTATTGATGTCTTTTCGCTATTTAAGCCGTGCGTTGCAGATCTGTCGGCCAGAATACAGGCTGACTTACTTTGATTTTGAACGTTGGCGGTTAATTCGTGTTTAGTATTCCTAAATTTGATTAAAGATATTTTAATGAGTAAAACACTGCTTTGGTTCCGAAATGATTTGCGTATTCACGACAATGAAGCCCTGAGACTGGCTTCCGGGGATAGTGAAGTTTTGCCTGTTTACTGTTTTGACCCGCGTCATTTTGCGGAGACATCCTTCGGGTTTCAAAAAACAGGCCCTTACCGGACGCAATTCCTTATTGAAAGCGTAATAGATTTACGAAATAATTTACAGGAGATTGGGGCAGACCTGATCGTCAGAAAAGGGAAGCCCGAAGAGATCCTGCCCGCTTTAGCTACCGAGCATGATTTAGACACCATTTATGCTCACAAAGAGGTCACCGGTGAGGAGTTGCAGGTTGAAAATAATCTGGAAAAGAATGCAGGCGCGACGATCGAATGGTGTTGGGGAGCTACCCTCTATCACCCGGACGATATACCCTACGACTTCGATTCCATACCAAAGGTATTTACCAGTTTCCGGAAACAGGTGGAAAAGAAAAGCAGTGTCAGGCATTTGCAGTCACAGCCTGAGCATGTAACCATGATACAGGATGTTAAACCCGGAGAGATCCCTTCCTGCACGGAGCTGGGAGTAGAGCCGCAAAGCATTGATGACCGTGCGGTGCTGGATTTCAAGGGCGGTGAAACGGAAGCCCTTCGGCGTCTCCAAAACTATTTCTGGGAGCGGGATCAGTTGAAAAGCTACAAATTTACCCGCAACCGGCTGCTTGGAGCGGATTATTCTTCGAAGTTTTCACCCTGGCTGGCAAATGGTTCGCTCTCGCCGCGCAAGATATTCCGGGAAGTAAAAAAGTATGAGGAACAGAGAAAAAAGAATGTCTCAACCTACTGGA
>DATFJD010000374.1:0-3436 GCA_035269475.1 Halalkalibaculum sp. | reverse complement strand
CACCGGTTATTCTCCATTATTTAATAGGGTTCTCAGGCTGTCGTATTGTGAAGAGTCGGAATATCCGAAATATACATCCATGATGTTACCTTCGGGATCATAAATAATCTCTGTCGGCATTCCGGGAATATCGTACTTGTTGAATACAGCAGTACCCTCCACAAAATGAAATGGGAAATCATGTCTTTCAATGTAGGAATCAATCTTCTCTTGTTGGTCTTTCACAACGCCGGCAATAACCTCCAGAGTGTCGGGATACTGCTCGACCAGCTTGGCAATTTGAAAGTGTGCATCCTCAGAAAAATTTGACCAGGTAGCCCAGAAATCAAGAATAACGAACTTGCCCTTCAGGTCCGAGACAGACAGGCTATCATTCTCATAAAGAACGGGCATCTTTTCCAGGCTGAGGGAATCCTGCTGCATGATGTAATTTCGAAACACCTGCCGCTGCCCTTTCTGGCTGCTGATTGTAAATAAAGTGATCAGAAGCGCTGTAGCAATGGCAACTACCGCAAGGAAAGGAATAAAATATTTTTGATCCAGCTTCATAAAGAATTATGGAGAAAGAATTAAGCCCGAAACAGGCGGCAGAGTCAGCTTCAGCATAGTGCCTTCCAGGCTTGCCTGCTCTCCGGTAATCAGGTCGGTCAAAATTCCGGATTCTGTTTTAAAGCGATCCAGGGAAATCTCTACATACTGTTCGTGTTCGGACCTGTTGGTCACAATAACCAGATATTCCTCGTCGCTGTTAAACCTGGCAAAGCTGTAGATGTTTTTTTCAGAATTAATGGTCAGCGATTCAAAACTGCCGGTTTGCAGAACTTCATGGTTGTTTCTAATCTCTGCCAAACGCTTATACCAATTGAATAATTCGTGATCAAAAGTATTTTTATCAGCCGGCCTCTCCTCGCCTAAGGGATGGGTTTTCTCTACTTCATATTCCTTATCCGGCCATACCATTGGCTTGCGGTCATCCGGGTCATCAGCACCCCACATGCCGGCCTCCGTGCCATAAAATATCATGGGCGCGCCGATGTAGCTGAACTGCAGCAGGGCTATAAGGCGCTGCACATTTCGCTCTTGCTCATTGGGTTTGCGCACGTCAAAACCTTCTTCCGGGGTTCCCTGCTTGTCATATTCCCTTCCCGGGTTCAGTATCATTGATGCCAGCCTGGGCGTATCATGGCTGTCCATAAGATTTTGAACAACATAATTAGCCTCATCCGGAAAGCTTTCCCTGACTCCCTTCAGCCTGTTTGCAAAATCGTCAGCTGATATTTCCCTGTCAATCATATAGTCCTGTACCGCCTTGGCAAACTGGTAATTCATCACCGCGGTGAACAGTTCATCATTAAGGTAGTGCGAAGCTTTATCATCCCAGATCTCCCCCACAATATAAGCCTGCGGGTTAATCTTTCTTACCAGGTTGCTCCATTCAACCCAGAATGGCGTGCCGATTTCTTCAGGAACATCAAGTCTCCAGCCGTCGACCCCGTTTTCGGTATTTCCATCCGGTGCCATCCAGCGCCGGGTGATATTCGCGATATGATTACGTACCGGTTCTACAAGATTCCCGTCTTCTTCTTTCAGTTCCGGCAGGTCTTTAATTCCCCACCAGCCGTTGTATTCAAATTCACTGACTTCGGGTGATTCGGGATCGTCGAATTTTATTACATCGTACCACTCCTTGAAAGCGGAAGACCGTTGGTTCTTTTCCAGATCGTTGAAAGCCCAAAAATCGGTGCCGGTATGGTTGAACACCCCATCAATGATTATTTTCATGCCTCGTTGATGTACCTCTCTGACAAGTTTCAGAAACAGCTTGTCGGCTGAGGTCCACTGCCAGGTGGAAGGATCGGATGGATCTTCCTGTTCCATTATGGCTGTATCGCCTTCCGGGTCAGGCCCAAAAAAACGATCTACATGCCGGTAATGGCTGGTATCATACTTATGGAGAGATACAGCATCAAAAACCGGGTTCAGGTAAATCGCCCCGATACCGAGATCCTGCAAGTAATCCAGTTTGTCAATTATTCCCTGGATATCGCCGCCATAGCGTCGAAAGAACACGGCATCACGAAACTTGGGGCCCAATTCCTTTTCCCAGTCCGCCCTTTCGTACCAGTCGCCGGTCCATGGTGAAATTTTCCAATTGTCCGGCAGCTCAAAATTACCTGCCACCCTATCCCGGGTGGGATCATTAGTCGGATCCCCGTTATTAAAACGTTCAGGAAATATCTGGTACCAGATAACTTTTTTTGCCCATTCGGGAGCGGAGTATTCCGCACTTTGTACCTGCACGGCTGTAGATTCGTTATGGAAAGATGACATTATTGTTAATACGGTTAATAAGAATATGATTCGTAAAAATGAAAACATGAATAAATAAAAAAATTAGCGGGAAAGCTAAATAATTGATGCTTCCTCTTCATCAACATCCTCGACAAAAAGCATCATGACTGCTGCAAGGGCCATAGAGGCTCCTCCAAGAACCAGCGCATAAATAGCTTCACCTTCAAAATAGTTGCGCAACATAAATCCCAGGATACTGGCAGCTACAATTTGCGGAATGACGATAAAAAAGTTAAAAATGCCCATATATACGCCCATCTTTTTGGCCGGCAGCGCACCGGAAAGTATGGCATAGGGCATGGCCAGAATGCTTGCCCAGGCTAAGCCGATTCCAACCATAGAAACCAGCAGCATATTCGGATCACTCATAAAATAGATCCCTGCCAAGCTGATTCCGCCGATAAGCAAAGAGAGGGCATGAACCAGTTTTCTGCTCATTATTTTAGCAAGCGGCGGCAAGGCAAAGGCGACCAGTGCGGCAAAACCGTTATAGGCACCAAAGCAAACCCCCACCCAGTCTGCCCCCTCATTGTAAAGTAAGGACGTAGTATCACTGGTCCCGTAAATATGTGAGGTTACTGCGGCAGTAGTATAGATCCACATCGCGAAAAGAGCGAACCAGGAAAAAAACTGAACAAAGGACAACTGAAACATGGTCTTTGGCATATTCAGGAAATCGTTCATAACAACGACCAAACCCTGTTCCGTTTTTCCTTTTTTCTGGAGTAATGCGGCGGCTACCATAATCAATCCGAGAGCGGCCAGCCCGACAGACAGAACATAGAGCTCTTTCTGATACTGATTGACATAGACAATATAGCTGCCGATCAATCCGATAATGGTAGATACAAAACCGAAATAAAGTTTGCGGTTTCCTTCCCCCTCTTTTATATCGTCCCGTGATTCTCCGGCCGCATCAATAAGAGAATCGCTGCCCCCTTCCCCCTCAGAAAATTTCTCGAATTCCTCCGGCGGATACTCTTTTACCCTCACTACCGTCCACAGTACCGAAGAGAAGAAGGCAAAGGCCCCTATATAGAATGACCATTTTACGGATGGCGGAATTTCGCCTGCCGGTGCGGTA
>DATFJD010000373.1:0-2800 GCA_035269475.1 Halalkalibaculum sp. | reverse complement strand
TTGATCATGGGACTGAGTAAAAAATCTTTGTGTATCTCTGAGCTCCTCAGTGTGCCTTTGTGTAATAACCACTTCTTAAGAAGACCCAAACTTCATATGATACATAATCCGGGGTATGATCGAGATCTTTTCCGTGGAATTTAGGTAGGCGCGGTGTTCAAAAACGTTATAGTCATTGGCCTCGATTTTATCCAGGATACGGCTGTAGTTGTGACGTGCCAGGTAAACCGGCAGGCGGCTGTCCTTACTCAGCAACGGTATCCCTTTATCAGAACGTTTGTAATAATCCCGTGTCCGCTGAATCTGAAACTTCATCATTTCTAAAAAGGCACTGTCTCTTTTATGCTGGAATAAATCATTCTCGCTAATGCCGAATCGGTCAAGGTCCTCTTTTGGCAGATAAATGCGGTTCTTCTGAAGGTCTTCCCCGACATCCCTCAGGATATTGGTGAGCTGCATGGCAATACCTAGATCAACCGCATAGTCAAGCGCCTCTTTGTTCTTATACCCGAATACTTCACTGGTCATCAGACCAACAATTGAGGCCACCTTATAAGAATAGTCGTATACCTCCTCGAAACTCTCATAGCGGTTCTTATAAAGATCCATACAAACACCATCCATAAGCTCAAAAGGAAGCTGTATCGGGATATTATAACTGCGAAGCACATCCGAAAAAGCAATCAGGATGGGATTGTCATGCGACTTGCCCTTATAAGTATCATCCAGCTTCTTTTTCCATTGGTCCAGGTTTCTATGGATGCCTTTGTAATCCAGTTCTCTTTTCGATACCAGGTCCTCCGCCTCGTCAACCAGGTCATCGATATAGCGGCAAAGGGAATAAATGGCAAAAATGCCCCGCTGCTTTTGATTAGGCAGGAAGCGGGTCGCCATATAGAAAGTCTTGGCATGCTCCCGTGTGATGGAGCGGCACTGCATATAGGCTGCCTTCAAGCGTTCATCCCCTACCTCCTCAACTACGGATTTGTGGAATGATGTCCGCTTGTATAGCGGGCGCAGCAGATCGTATGGTATGCGAAGAATATCATTCATATTTTTAAATTATACATAAAGAATGTGCATATCACACCAAATAGTTCCGATTTTAATAAAATTGTTTAATTCCACTCAAACGAGATCCGGGATTTGATTAATGCCCAAGTTTTCTGATTTTTATTGAAATCAATCAAATACACACTACATCTTGAATTCGAACATCATTCACACCGACTCCGCACTGAACAATTGCATCCTGAAAACCACGGCACCAGCTTTCGGTGAGCCTTATCGCGGTAAAGTCCGCGAGGTCTATGAGCTCGACGAAAAGACCTTGGGGATCGTGGTAACAGATCGCATTTCTGCTTTTGACCACATCATGAAACAGGCTATTCCTTATAAGGGACAAATTCTGAATCAGCTTGCGGCTTTTTCTTTTGATAAAGTTAAAGATCTGGTTCAAACCCATATCATCGATGTTCCGCATCCAAATGTCACCATTGCTAAAAAGTGTGATCCGATACCCATCGAGGTCGTTATCCGGGCCTGCCTTACCGGCCATGCCTGGCGCGTGTATAAGTCCGGAGAGAGAGAGCTATGCGGCGTAGAACTTCCTGACGGGATGGTTGAAAACGAACATTTTGAAGACCCTATTCTCACGCCCGCCACCAAAGCCAAGGAGGGGCACGACGAAGACATATCCGAGAAAGAGATCCTGGAAAGAGATATTGTGGATGAAGAGATATGGGCTGAGATTCGAAATAAAGCGTTTAAGGTATTTGAGCGAGGCAGAAACGTTGCCCGAGAGCAGGGACTGATTCTGGTTGACACCAAGTATGAATTCGGATTACACAACGGAGAGGTAACGCTGATCGATGAGGTGCATACCGCCGACTCCTCCCGTTACTTTTATGCCGACGGGTATGAAGAGCGCCTGGAAAAAGGGGAAAAGCAAAAGCAGCTTTCCAAAGAGTTCTTGCGGGAGTGGCTGATGGATCACGACTTCCAGGGCCTGGAAGGGCAAACGCTGCCTGATTTGCCCGATGAATTTCGCTGGGAGGTTTTTGACCGGTATGCCGAACTCTACAATGAACTGACCGGCAATCAGTTTGAACCAACCTCCACAGAAAACTTCGTTAAGGAACTACCGATCATATTCGAGGCATATACCCCTTAACCGGATATTTGCAGGTTACTGGTTGCAGGTAAAGAGAATTACAATAAATAATCTTTGCAAATTAGCTCAATCCGTAAAATCAGTGTTCTATTATAAGGCAGGCTGTATTTCAATATCAGCAAATTCCTCAAACATCTCATCATACTTCTCTATCCTATTCTCCCAATCGAGGGGCTTGTTGATATTCTGCAGCGAACTCTTGGGGAGTGATTTTGTCTCTCCCGTCAGTAAATCCTTGAGATAGTGAAACAGGTCATCTTCGGTATCATACAGCACCGGTGCATGTAACAAGGGCTTGTGCAGGCTTTTGGGAATCAGCTCCGGGTAGTGCAGCCGGTTGGGAACCAGCGGGTGGCAGCCGCAGTAGATGGCTTCCATAATGGCCACACAGAAAAATTCATAGGTCGCCGTGGAAACCACAATATCCCCGCTATGCAGCAGTTTGCTGTAGTTCTCCTTGTTTTCCACATATCCGAAGTGAGTGATATGCCGCCCGTAGCGCTGCCACGCTTTTTCAAATTCTTCGGGCTTTTCGTGCTGGGTATCGCCTGCCAGGATAAGGTCGAACTTCAAATCTATGTCATTCAGGCGATTGAGCACCCTGAAAAACATGGCCGGGTTGCGATC
>DATFJD010000372.1:0-3968 GCA_035269475.1 Halalkalibaculum sp. | reverse complement strand
AAGAGTTTGCACCGGGCTTTAGAATTCATTCTTTCCATATCCCGTACCTGACGGCACGGAGGTGTTATTTATTCATCTCCTGTTTACCCACCTTATGTCCCTGACGGGACGGTTTTCTCGATATCCCCTAAAAACGTGCCTGTTTTCGCTAAACACCTAGCAGATACTTGTTCTAGACGCCATCCTAATCCTTACATTCATTGCATAGACCTCAGAAAAATCCCGATCTAGCCGGTGAACGCCCCTTCGATATACAGTTTAGCTATATCACAAAATAAATCAATGACTTAAAAACTTACCACCGCTAATAAAATCGTTACACCAAAATACCTCCCCGTACTTAATTTCCGATATCCGATTAACCCTATAAACAGCTAGCCGTCTTCGTTAAAAAGATAGATTGCCGAAAGCCTACCGTTTTCATGATTGCGATATAATGAACACTTGATCCTTCCAAATAAATGGAATCATCAGAGGCCCTCAAGCAATCGACACCACTCAGGCTGCCGGGATATATAATCGCGTATTTGATTTTCCTCTTCAGCATCTGATTATATACAGCCGATCCGGCCCTGCTGCGAATGGAATGATATCATCCGATGAACTTTGTTTAATAGTGTAGAGTAAAATATTATTTAAAAATCCATTATAAACTTAGACATGGCAAAAGTATTAATTAAAGGAATAGACAAGCAGGGCCCCGGAGATATTGTAGGAGCCGTGGCCGGAGAAACCGGAGTAAATCCTAAGCATTTAGGCAATATTGAGATTAAAAACTCCCTGGCTACTGTAGAAGTTGAAGATGATCAGGCAGATAAACTTGCCAGACAGCTCGATGGCAAGAATGTAGGTTCAGCCAAGGTTTCTGTTGCCTCCATAGCAGGCAGCATAGATGAGAAAATTGAAACCATCGATAGCTACGTCGATAAGTATCGCAGCCTCGTGGAACTGGAACGACAACAGGAGATGCAGGAGCATGAAGAAAGTATCCGAAACCTTAGCGGCGAGCAGCGCCAAGCTGAAGGCAAAGCAATTTTACATCTCAGAGGCAGAGATGAAGGAACGGGGCTGGAGGGCCGACTCATTAAGTTTATGCGCCAAAAGAAGGGAGAATCTCTACCTGAAACAGAAATTACGGTAGGCGATTTGGTTATGCTTTCCCGAAAAGATCCACTCCGGGATGATAACCCCACCGGGACAGTGGTTCAGAAAACGAATTATGCTATCACCGCTGCATTCGAACTGCCGCCTGAATTTATAATGGGCAAAGGCCTGCGCATGGATCTTTATGTCAATGATATTACGTACCGGCGAATGAAAAACGCTCTGGGTAAGCTGCGTGATGCCAAAGGCCGACTCGCGCAACTGCGTGATATACTGATCGGTTATGATACGCCTACGGAAAGGGAGAAGGAATCGATTGAAACGTGGTTCAACGAAAAGTTAAATGAATCCCAAAAAAATGCTGTGGCACATGCTATGGCAGCAGAAGAGTTCCACCTGATCCATGGACCTCCAGGCACCGGAAAAACAACCACCATTATTGAAGTAATTGAGCAGGCTGCAGAAGAAGGCCGGGAGGTGCTGGCTACAGCAGCGTCCAATACTGCTGTTGATAACATGCTTGAGTTCTTGGTGCAACGCGGGGTAAAGGCCGTGCGGGTCGGCCACCCGGCGCGTGTAACTCCTCAGCTCAAAGAGCATACTCTGGATAAGCTGGTAGGACAAACCAAGAAATATCGCAAATCAGAAGAGTTCAGGGACAAAGCTTTTGCCAAAAAAGAAGAACAGGAAGAGCAGACACACCCATCCGGCAAATATCGGCGAGGCATGAGCAATGAAAAAATTCAGAAGCTTGCGGAAAAAGAAGAAGGCTCCAGGGGGGTCTCCCCGGATAAGGTTGAAGAAATGGCTGAATGGCTTAGCCTGCAGGAAGAGGCCAACCGGCTATTCGAGAAAGCGGACAAACTGAAAGAGGAGGCTGTTGGAGAGGTTATCGATAACCATAAGGTGGTTTGCACTACCAACAGTACGGCCGGCAGTGAGCTTATGGAAGGCAGGACCTTTGAACTGGCAGTCATTGATGAAGCCACACAGGCTACAGAACCAAGCTGTCTGATACCGCTTACCCACGGGAATAAAGTGGTAATGGCGGGAGATCACAAGCAGTTACCACCGACAATAAAAAACCTGGAAGCTGCTCATGGCGGACTGGAGAATACGATGTTCGAACGACTGGCAGAATCCTTTCCGGAAATTATGAGCCTGCTTACCATACAGTACCGAATGCACGAGGACATAATGAACTTTTCCAACGAGGCTTTTTATCAGGGAAGCCTGGTAGCCCATGAAAGCGTAAAAGAGCACACTCTTTCGGATATGGATATGGATCTTGATACCGATATGTATGAGGGCGAAATAGCAGAGATCCTTGATCCTGATGAACCGGTTGTATTTGTTGATACTGCCGGACTGGAGTCTCCTGAAAGAACCCGGATCGGATCCTCCTCTAAGGAAAATCCCAAGGAGGCAGAACTGGTCAAGCAGCTGGCAGGCAACCTGCTGCGATCAGGAATGCTTTCAAGCGATATAGCAATTATCAGTCCCTATAATGACCAGGTTGATCTGCTTAACCGGATCATGGCCCCCGAAGAGATTGAAATCAATTCAGTCGACGGCTTTCAGGGACGGGAAAAAGAAGCGGTAATTCTATCATTGACCCGCAGCAATCCTGAGGAGGATATCGGCTTTTTAAAAGATATCAGGAGATTAAATGTTGCGTTGACACGGGCTAAGAGAAAGCTGATCGTGATCGGAGACCGATCCACAATTGGTACCCATAATATGTACAAACGGTTTATGAATTATGCTGAACAGAATGGTAAAGCTGTCGCGCCGGAGGCTTAGCTAATATTTTTTTCTCGTGGGCATAAATAGAGCGCGTTTTATTTAATTGTTTTCGTATTTATACCACGGCCGGAAACAGTAAACCTGCACACAAAGCCGCAGGTTCACTACAGGATAAATTGGAAATCCCGAACCACTGCCTCAAAACACAAAAGCCTTTTATCTTCAATTGACATTTTGACATTTCCTAAAAATTACCGTTAACAACCTGTAGCTTTGCAGTTTGTATTACTCTGTGTAGATCAGTTTAATCCGCTGTATCCGTGTTCCATTAAAATAAAAAACCCTTACACAGCTTCATGCCATGTAAGGGCTTCTCAATAGTCGGGACGACAGGATATTCCGCCAGCTGGCGGATGCCTTCGGCAGAATCTACAAACAGGGATAGCGGACAAAAAGTTTTATTTCCCAAATAAGTACAACCCTTCGCTTCGTAATATATACCACTGCGTAAATCAGTCTAATCAGTAGTATCCGTGTTCCATAAAACAAAAAACCCTTACACAGCTTCATGCCATGCAAGGGTTTATCAATAGTCGGGACGACAGGATTTGAACCTGCGACCCCACGACCCCCAGTCGTGTGCGCTACCGGACTGCGCCACGTCCCGATTCAGTCTTCAAAAAGATATCTTGATTTTGAGAGTTTGTCAGCTTGGGGGCTCTCAATTCAAGACTCCAAAGATAGGACAGTAAGCCTCAAAACTCAACCATTTTAACAGGTCAATTGACAATTATTACAATCATAAGAAATGCCAAGTTTTTGAAAACTTGGCATTTCTTTTTCGGAGAATTCACTTAATACTCTGACAGATCTCTACCAGTACGCCGTTATTGTCTTTGGGATGCACAAAGGCAACCAGCTTGTTATCCGCTCCGCGCGAGGGCTCATCACTTAACACGGTAAAGCCCTCTTCCCGGAGGCGCTTCATTTCGGCATGGATATCTTCAACCTCAAAAGCCACATGGTGCATGCCCTCACCCTTCTTTTCGACGTATTTTGCAATTACTGAATCATCTGCAGCAGCTCCGAGCAGCTCGATCTTCGACTCTCCGGTTTTA
>DATFJD010000371.1:0-5715 GCA_035269475.1 Halalkalibaculum sp. | reverse complement strand
CTTATGAAACTGCTGGCCCGCCGGGACCATGCCCGTAAAGAATTGCTCACCAAAGCCGGCAGGAAGGATTATCCCAAAGAGGTAGTCTTAGACATTCTTGATGAACTGGAAGAAAAGGGTTATATCAATGAAGAGAGTTTTGCCGAGAAATTTACGGCAGATAAATTTAAACTGAATCAGTGGGGGCCTTCTAAAATAAAAGCCCACTTGTATAAAAAAGGAATCTCAAAACACATCATTGAGAAATCCATCGGCAATTACTTTGAAGATCTGGAGCTGAAAGAAACCTATAAAAATTTGGTTTTAAAGCGGAAAAGACGATTTTTGAAGGAGGAAAACCTGTTAAAAAGAAAAAAGAAGATATTTGATTATCTCAATAGAAAGGGATTTAAACCCGACAGTATTTTCAAGCACATGGATGAACTGATGGATATGGTGTCTGAATGAGAAATATTACTCTTGAAAAGGTAGTTAAATTTATCGTTGGCTTTGCCGGCCTCTCACTGGTCAGCTTGCTGCTCTATAACTACGGCACGCTGGTCGGCTACGCCATCATTGCCATCATATTGACCTATATTCTGGATCCTATCGTCAGTAAATTGCAAGCCGGCGGATTGAACCGTACTCTGGCTATTACGCTAACCCTGAGCACCCTGATTTTACTGCTGGTCTGGATCTCAACCAACATCATTCCGATTGTTGCAAACCAGATGGTAGAGCTGGCAGGACAGCTGAATATCCAGAATATTCAGAATATCGCTTCACAAATTGAAAACCGGCTTACCCGTGAATTTACTTTTCTGCCCGATGGTTTTCTGCGTGACAACCTTACCCGGGTTGTAGAGAACCTGCTGGATGTCGGACAGCTGCCCTCTGCCTTGAGCAACATAATTGGCATCTTCACCAACCTGTTCGCCGCATTCCTGGTGATACCTTTTGCCACCTTCTTCTTTTTAAAAGACGGCAGTAAAATACGCAGAGACATTTTGAAACTGGTCCCCAACAAGTACTTTGAAACCGCCCTCAGCCTGATCGATAAGATTGAAACACGGCTGGGTGTATATTTCAGAAGTGTTCTGCTGCAAAGTATCCTGGTGGCTTTTACGTCATGGCTGGCACTGACCATTGTGGGATTGGAAAATGCTCTTTCTGTCGGCATTGCCGTGGGCCTTGCCAACACCATTCCCTACTTCGGGCCCATCATAGGGTACATACTTTCCATCATTGTATCGATTATTGAAATCGGTGATTTCTCATTGGTCCTGCCCTGTATAATAGCCATTCTCTTTGTTCAGCTTTTAGACAACGTCGTATTTCAGCCACTAATATTTTCACGGTCTGCCGACATCCATCCGGTTGCTATACTGTTTATTATTATGATTGGAGCCGAAACCGCCGGCATCCTGGGAATGCTTATTGCAATACCCATTGCCACTACCATCAAAATTACTATCAACCAGGTAACCTGGAGCCTGAACAACTATTACGTATTCAGAACATCCGAAACCCGTAACAACTGACCTGAAACCAGCCGCTTTTGTCAGAGCTAAGAGAAAAATCATATTCCCTAAAAACTGATGACGGACTCTCCTTAGCTGCAACTCTCTTTGAACCCTCAGAAATAGAGGAAAGACGTACCTTGGTAATAGCTTCGGCATTAGGGGTTCCCCGGTACTTTTACTATAAATTCGCAAGGTATTTTGCCTCTAAAGGTTACTCTGTGGTCACTTTTGATTATCGCGGCATTTATGAATCGCGCGAATCTGTGAAATCAGGGTCTAAAATAACAATGGAAGAGTGGGGGAAATACGATATTGAAGCGGCTTTAAAATTTGCTTTGAATGAATTGAAAACCGAGAAGCTGTATTACCTTGGCCATAGCTGCGGCGGTCAGCTCCTGGGCCTGGCACCTGGCAGTATGCAAGTTGACCGCGTTGCTTTTGTGGCATGCCAGCTCGGGTACTGGAAACTTTGGCCATGGCCTCTCAGCTATGCCGTTCTGATGACCTGGCAAGTCATTGCAATCATGGTGCCTTTCTTTGATTATTTACCGACCAGGAGGATGGGAATATCGTCGCTTAACCTGCCAAGCGGTGTGGCGAAGCAGTGGGCGCATTGGGGTAAAACACCGGGCTATCTCTTTAACGAAAAGCATCAACTTGATACCTCTCGATATGAGAAACTGGCTATCCCGCTGCTTTCCTATCATTTTACCGACGATCTGCTGCTTGCTCCTGCAGATTCTGTTGATGCCTTACTCGCTAAATATCGGCAGGCGATTATAAAAAAGAGAAACATTGATCCCAATGACATCAGCATGAAAAATATCGGCCATTTCGGTTTCTTTAAAGAACGGCTTAAGAGTTCATTGTGGAGGGAAGTTCTCGAGTGGTTTGAAACTAAAGACGCTGATTGACCTTGGTAAATAGCCCTTAAACTCTATTGATTTTTGCGTATCTTTGCGCCCGAACAGGTCCACAATTAAATATATTAACTCCTTTTTTGAAGCACATCGTAGTTTTTGCTTCCGGTTCCGGGACTAATTTTCAAGCTCTTATTGATGCGGTTGAATCCGGCAAAATTGACGCACGGATCAGGGGTTTGGTTTCTAATAAAACCGGCATAAAAGCCCTGGAAAGAGCTCAAGAACATGGAATTGATACTTTTGTTATAAATCCATCCTCTTTTGAAACGCATAAGAATTATCTTCGGGCACTGCTTGAAAAACTGAGAGATTGGAATACCGATTTAATAGTTCTTGCTGGATACATGATTAAGATACCTGCTGAAATCATTGAAGAGTATTCCGGAAGAATAGTTAATATCCATCCTTCCCTGCTTCCTGAATATGGAGGAAAAGGGTTTTACGGGATTAAGGTCCACCGGGCCGTAATAGAGAATAATGAAAAAGAGTCGGGCTGTACCGTTCATCTTGTAACAGAAGAGTATGATAAAGGTCCTATTCTTGCACAGGAAAAAGTGCCGGTAAAAAACTCGGATAGCCCGGAAAGCCTTGCAGAACGAGTTCTAGAAAAAGAGCATTACCTGCTGCCCAAAGTTGTTGCTGAAATGATTAATGATTTAAATCCAAAAACCTACAATTAACTGTGTCTTTACAACCGCTGCCTGAATTGCCCCAACATCCTTTAAAGATTAATCGGGCCCTATTATCCGTTTCCGACAAAACAGATTTACTGCCGCTGGCAAAAACGCTGCATGAAGAAGGTGTAGAACTGATCTCAACCGGTGGCACAGCAAAGAAAATAAGGGAAGCGGGCATACCCGTTAAGGATGTGTCTGAAGTGACCGGCTTCGAAGAATGTCTTGACGGCCGTGTTAAAACCCTGCACCCCAGAATTCACGGCGGTTTGCTGGCAAGAACCAGCTACAAGCCGGATGTTGATGAAATCGATGAACTTGGCATTGAACCCATCGAGCTTGTTGTAGTAAACTTGTACCCTTTCAAACAGACCATTGAAAAACCCGACTGCACTCCGGCCATAGCTACTGAAAATATTGATATTGGCGGGCCAACCATGATCAGGGCAGCAGCAAAGAATTTCGCCCATGTATGCGTGCTAACCTCTCCCCGCCAATACGAAGCTTTCGGAAGTGAACTGAAGGGCAAAAAAGAGATCAGTTTTAAGTTACGCCGGGAACTGGCACGCCAGGCATTCAACCATACGGCCGGCTACGATGCACATATAGCAAATTACTTCAATGAATTGGCCGGCGAAGAGATACCCTCGCAGCTTAATATCTCCCTTCCAAAGTCACAGGACCTGAGATACGGAGAGAACCCGCATCAAAAGGCGGCAGTATATGGCTATCAGAATGAATTCATTGACTGTTTCCATGGAAAGCAGCTGAGCTATAACAATTTTCTGGATGTAGATGCCGCTCTGAACCTGATTGCCGACTTTCAGGATTCTGAACCGGCCTGCGCAATATTCAAGCATACTGTTCCATGCGGCATAGCCACCGGCGAGAGTCTTGCAAAGGCCTGGGCCAAAGCTTTTGCCACAGATACCATGTCACCTTTCGGCGGAATCGTTGCCGTCAACAAAGAGCTAGATCTGGATACTGCAAAAGCAATTGATGAAATTTTTACCGAGATTATTATCGCTCCTTCCTATTCACAGGAAGCTGAAGAACTGCTGACCCAAAAGAAAAACCGGCGACTCATTCGTATTAATAAACCGGCCAATGTAAGCGGTTCAAAACAGTTTAAATCCATATTCGGTGGAGCCCTGAGCCAGGAGGCTGATATTACCGCTATAGATTTTGAGGAATTTAAAACGGTGACGGATCGAAAACCCACTGAGCAGGAAAAAAAGGATCTGCTGTTTGCCTGGAAAGTTGTGAAACATGTTAAATCGAATGCCATTGTCTATGCGCGGGACGGGCAAACAATCGGTATCGGCACGGGACAGACCAGCAGGGTTGAATCTTCTGAAATAGCTATAGCAAAAGCAAAACAGGAAGGGCTTGATCTGGAGGGCACTGCGATTGCTTCCGACGCCTTTTTCCCCTTTGCGGATGGTGTGGAAGCGGCGGCACAGGCTGGAGCGACTTCAGTCATTCAGCCAGGTGGAAGCATACGGGATCAGGAAGTCATACAGGCCGCCAACAAACACGAAATGACGATGATTTTTACCGGGAAGAGACACTTTCGTCACTAATTGAAAAGCAGAAAATTTGCGATTAAGGTTTTTATCCATTAATTCGCAAATAGATTCACAATATTGTATTTTCATTTCTAAATTTTGCAAAAATCTAAACGCTATTTAGCACCCCTAAGTAAGCAGCCAACATGAATTATACTACTACCAAACAAAAGAAGGGACAGACGAAAAAGGGATTGTTCGATTGGATGTACACGGATATTGCCATTGATTTGGGGACAGCCAACACCCTCATCTACTCAAGGGACGAAGGCATTGTACTGAACGAACCATCCATTGTGGCCCTTAATATGCAAGACGAGCCGGTAGCAACCGGACACGAAGCCCGGTTAATGCATGAGAAGACGCACAAAAATATTCGAACAGTGCGCCCGCTTCGCGACGGTGTTATAGCAGATTTTGAAGTAGCGGAACAGATGATCCGCGGCATGATCGATAAAGTAAAAATGAAATGGTACTCCAGCACCCGGCAGATGGTAGTATGCGTACCCAGCGGTATTACCGAAGTAGAGCGAAGGGCCGTACGCGACAGTGCCGAACATGCCGGCGCCAAAGAGGTATACCTGGTAGATGAACCCATGGCGGCCGCTATTGGAATCGGTTTGAATGTTCATGAACCGATCGGTAATATGATTGTTGATATCGGCGGCGGGACTACGGAAATTGCAGTGATTGCCCTTTCAGGTATTGTTTATGCCCAATCGGTACGACTCGGCGGGGATGAGCTTAACGAAGATATTATCAATTATTTTCGTCGTAATCATAACCTGCTCATCGGTGAGCGCACTGCTGAAAATATCAAGTGTGAAATCGGTTCGGCCGCACCTTTGGATGAGGAAATTGATATGGTTACCAAAGGGCGCGACCTGGTCAACGGGGTACCCCGAACCCGTCACGTCACTTCGAAAGATGTTCGTGAAGCTATTTCAGAGTCTGTGAATACCATTGTTGAGTCCATTACAAAATCACTGGAGCAGACTCCTCCCGAACTTTCTGCCGACATCCTCGACCGCGGCATCATGCTGACCGG
>DATFJD010000370.1:0-4327 GCA_035269475.1 Halalkalibaculum sp. | reverse complement strand
GAGGAGCATCATGTAATGCTCCTTTTACAGTTGCCTGAAGGTGTTTCCTATGCGGAGTACTACTCAGCCACCCAGCAGCGCTCCGAGAACGGCGAAACACCCGAATGGTGGGGTGAGTGGGTGATCATGGGCGGACCTGCTGCTTTGGGACCGGGCCTTACAGGTGAGACAACGGTGAAACTCGATCCGGGTGAATACGCAATGATCTGCCCCGTACCAAGCGCAGACGGAACGCCTCACAGCGCCCTTGGAATGATGCGACCACTTACTGTCACTGAAGAAGAATCCGGCGCACCGGAGCCAAAGCCCGATATCACACTGACGATGCGAAGCCTTGAATTCGAGCTGGACAAAGTCATCACACCGGGACGTCATACCATTGCTGTCCGATTCGAGAATCAACCTGAGGGCAAACCACATGACGTGCACGTGGCCCGGCTCGGCCCAGACCAGACACTCGAGGATTTTACCGCGTCAATGGCGGGAGACATCGAGTTTGGAGACTTCTTTTTCATCGGCGGGGCTGAGGATATGCCCGAAGGCCATACAGCGTATTTTACCGCCGACTTTGAGCCGGGACGGTACGCGTTCTGGTGTCATGGCCACTCCGCAGACGGAATGGTCCAGGAGTTCACTGTCGAATCGCTATAGTGTTAAGTCAAAATGAAGTGGCAGTCAAAACCTGACAGATCTACCCGGGGATTCATCCCCGGGTTACCATATCGCTGTGGCTATGCCACTATACACAGTTCAGTGCAGAACGGTGTGATTATCATCAGGAATTACCATCTGCCTCGAATTGGACGGAAGCCCTTCTTGTCCCAAGATATCATCACAAATACATGAGTGGATATAATGCATTTATCTTTCACCCTTCAAAAGCCTCCCATTTAGACCGAAAAGTCCAAACATTTGCACGGATAGTCCAAGACTGAATTGGTCGCTTCCATTACATTTTAGCTAACAACAAGAAGAAGCTCAGAGGTATGAACCCGTGAATGATTCGTTCTTTCTGAAAAACCACTTATCCAAACCATCATGAAAAAAGCAGGTATAATCGGCGGGTCGGGCTACATCGGCAGCTATGTTACGAAAACATTCCTTGAGAATGGGTTCAGCGTAAGGGTATCGGCCACAGATATCAAAAAGAAGAAAAAGTACGACCACCTAAAACAATTGCCCGGCGCGGAGAATCTTGAGATTTATCCGCTGGATACCCGCGATATTACCTCTCTGAGCGCTTTTATTGATGGATGCGACGTTGTAGTTCATGGGGGCACGCCCTTTCAGCTTGAAGTTAAAGATGTAAATAAAGAGTTGTTCGAACCAACGATTAAAGGCACGGAAAACTTCCTGAATGTCATTCATGAATCCTCAACCGTAAAAAATGTAGTAATTATTGCTTCCGTTGCCTCATTTAATACAGGATATCCCATGCCTGTGGCGGATCGATCACCCGATCATCTTTATACCGAAAGCGATGAACCTCACCTCAACGAAGAGGGTCACCCCTACGCACAGGCAAAATATTATGCTGATCAGGTTGTGTTGAAGTTTATTGCAGATCATCCGGATGCCGGCGTTGATATAGTGAGTGTTTATCCGGTTGGCGTGATGGGCCCCGCCCTTTCCAATCGCGATGATTCTACTTCAATGGGTCTCCAATATCTTTTTAAGAATAAGATCGCCCCAAATCCCTTTGTGCAAATGTTATATGATAATGATATGGAATT
Organism: Halalkalibaculum sp.; assembly: GCA_035269475.1. Classification (GTDB taxonomy): domain Bacteria; phylum Bacteroidota; class Rhodothermia; order Balneolales; family Balneolaceae; genus Halalkalibaculum. The sequence goes on along the minus strand of DATFJD010000370.1, from coordinate 2,594 downwards.
TGCCATCGTGGATGTGCGTGATGTGGCCGAGGGAATTTACAGGGCAGCCACAACTGCCAACCTGCATGGGAAACAGTACTACCTGAGTAACGAGAGCTGGAAAGTATCGGATATTTCACGAATGCTGAATAGTGAACCGGTTACCGAAAAACCACGGTTTGTATACAGCGGCAAGAATGCGGAGCGTGATTTGGGTTTATCATACAAACCTGCGCACGTTTCATTTGATGATTATGCGGCAGCAATTGACAGTTAAAGCATAATAGAGATACTAATATACGTACGCATCAAACCAAGCTTGTCTCGTCCGGTGTGTAACGAGATCCAGGTAGATCATGGAGTTGAAGGTCGATCCTCTGGACAGTAGGCAGAGCAGATCTCTTTACTTGCAATAAAACTCAATATCCATGAGTGATTATATAGCGCACCTACGGCACGCTGAATTCGGGGTTGAGCTTTTTTTACCCATGTTTTGTCCCTAACGGGACAGTGGCCTTTCGTGACAACCAACAATCCTTTGAACCCGTTATTCAGACAGGCCAGAATTCTTCCATCTCACAAGGTGCTATCTCCGAAAACGAGTTAAAAAAAGGTGATGCGTCGTTAATTAATGTGAATTTATAACGCGCATATATTTTACTGTGTAAGAAGCCCCCTGTTTTTGAAGGAAGGAGGCTCCCGAACAGATATTACTTAATTAGTGACCAAGTTCTGTTGGCAATGGCGGCTGTTCCCTCGGCACATCGTCTTCGTATGTCTCGAGCTGTTCCAGAATTTCCTCGATAGCAGCCTCCAATTGGGTGTCCCGGTCTTCGTTGGTTGCAATAGGATCGAGTTTCACCTCTATATCCGGTGCAACACCCTCATTCTCAACAGACCAGTTGTTATCTGCATCTACAAATCTGAAGTGCGGAACCGTCATCGTACCGCCATCAATAAGAGGCGGATTGGCAAAAATTCCGATCAGACCGCCCCAGGTTCTGGTACCCAGAAGCGTTCCGATTCCCAGCTCCCTAAATGCGTAAGGCAGAAAGTCACCGCCCGATCCGGCATCCTGGTCAATCATCATCAGCTTTGGTCCATGGAGACTTGCAGACGGTGTTCGCGACATCATTCCCTGCCGGTAAACCCAGTTGCTCAGGTGCTCGCGGTTCAGAACTTCAACAATGTAATCGGCTGCTTGCCCCCCTCCGTTCGATCGTTCATCAATAATCAAAGCCTCTTTATCGAGCTGAGCGTGGAACATTCGGTTAAAAAAAGTATAGCCTGCTCCGGCGGTATTGGGCAAATAAATATACCCCACTTTGCCGTCGGTGGCTTCATCCACAGCTTTTCGATTGGCCTCAATCCAGTGCCAGAGCCGCAACTGATTCTCCGAAGAAACAGGTTCAACGTCAATATTTCGGGAACTGCTGCCATCAGCATTTGCCGACACCGTAAGAACAACCTGTTTACCTACACTGTTTTCCAGATGTTTGAACAGATTATCATCTGCCGTAAGATTAGCTCCGTTTACAGCAATAATGAATTCGCCTTCATTCGCTTCATTGCCAGGCACAGCCAACGGGCCTTCCACGAAAGGATTCCACGATTCGCCGGTGTAAATACGACTTATCTTCCAGCGGTTATTTTCGATTATAAAATTAGCGCCCAGCAAACCTCCTGATGGACCGCTTTCTCTGAACACATCACCTCCGCCCACGCGATTATGACCGGCCTGCAGTTCAGCGATCATCTCCACCATCAGATCGTTTAGATCTTCGCGCCGGCCCACGTGCTCTACCAGCGGCGAGTACTGGTCATAAACCGCATCCCAGTCGAGGCCGTGAGCATTTTCAGCATAGAAATATTGTGTTTGCATTCTCCAGCCTTCATCAAAAATCTGTTGCCACTCGGCGCGCGGATCAACTCTCATTCGCAGGTCGCTCGTATTGAGGGGCTTTGCCGTGATAGACTTTCCAACCTCTGCGGTTGCCGGTCCTCCGCTTGACGTTTGAATAAGAAGATGGGTTCCATTTTTACTCATGGTATAGTTCGACAGCCCTGAATAGACAATCTCATCCGTTCGTTCTTCAAAGTCGAAGCGAATGAGTTTATTTTCCTGGTCTGTATCCGATTCACTGGCTTCAACCGCGGTACCCGGCTGTACCGACCGCTGGTAGAAAAGCGCACCGCTCTTACTCACATTCAGATTGCTGTAGTTCCCAATTGAAACGGGCAGCGCAATTTTTCTCTCAAAAAGATTTTCAAGGTCAATTGCAGGACTTTCTTCACTCTCTTCTGCTGTATCGTTTTCACCTGCCTCTTCGTCACCCGGGCGAATCGTAAATGGCGACTCTCCATCCGCCTGTAAAACCAGTGCATAAATTCCTGCACGATACGGTCGCTCCTGGCTGGTCATATCAAGGCCAAACTGGCGCGGTCCGGTATTGGTAGATGCTGCGAAGTAGAGATATTTTCCGTCCGGTGAAAACGCTGGTGAAGCCACATCAGCCATTCCATCACTGATCGTGTAGTTTTCGCCCGACTCAAAGTGATAGAGAATCAAATCCCGAAAATAGTTAGCCTTCATATCGGTATATGCCAGCCACGAA
>DATFJD010000369.1:0-10837 GCA_035269475.1 Halalkalibaculum sp. | reverse complement strand
TCCTTTCGGGAAAAGCCAGCGATTCTGCCATGAACCGCCGGGATTTTATGAACCGCTCCGGCCTCCTGTTCGGTGCCTCATTGCTCTCACTGCCCCACGCAATGACAGTGGTGGCTCAGCCGATCACTACATCCAATAATCCTGACTTTAACAATTGGGATGAGGTGCGGCATCAGTTCACTCTGGATCCGAAACTTATTCATATGGCTGGGTTTTATCTCGCTTCACATCCTGCTCCTGTTCGGGAAGCGATTGAACGACATCGCCGCGGTTTCGATGCCAATGCGATTGAGTATCATCACGACAACGCCATGCGTTTTGAACTCGCAGCAATTGATGCGGCTTCCCGCTATCTCGGCGTGGATCCCGCCGGTATCGCCATGACCGACAGCACCACCATGGGGCTTGGGCTTATCTATAACTCGATTCATCTGGAAACGGATCATGAGATTCTTACAACAACACATGATCATTATGCAACCTGGCGCTCCCTGGAACTACGAGCAGAGCGCAGCGGCGCATCCGTACGCAGGGTCAGTCTTTACGAGCGCGGAGAAGACGCAACCGCTGAAGAGATGGTTAATAAGGTGGTTTCAGCCATCACTCCCCGCACCCGTCTGATTGCACTAACATGGGTGCATTCCGGTACCGGTGTGAAAGTACCTGTTGCTCAAATATCGCGCGCGGTTAAACAGGTAAACCGAAACAGGGATAATGAAGACCAGATTCTCTTAAGTGTAGATGGCGTACATGGCATCGGCGTTGAACAGGAATCTCTGAGCGAGCTGGGCTGTGACATATTTATAGCAGGAACCCACAAGTGGATTTTCGGGCCGCGTGGCACCGGCCTTGTGTATGCAACACCACAGGCACGTCAACTTCTTCAACCGACCATACCGCCATTTCCGCCCGTTGTGTTCAGCGACCTTTCGGATGAGGAGGTGGAAAATCGTATGACATGGGGTATGCAAATGTCCCCTGGCGGATTTCACTCGTTTGAACATCGATGGGCCGTTACCGAAGCATTCGCCATGCATGAAAAATTAGGTAAGCCCTCGGTCACTTCACGTATTCACATGCTAAACAGACAGATTAAGGAAGGGTTGTCTTCAATGCCGCACATCACCATGCATACGCCGATGTCTGATGATGTCTCAGCGGGCATGGCATGTTTCGAAGTTGATGGAATGAGCCCGGCAAAAGTAGTCTCCCGCCTGCGTGAACGCTCGATCGTTGCGAGCACAACGCCCTACGCCGTTACTTACGCGCGCCTGTCAGCAGCCATCTACAATACCGAACAGGAAATTGATCAAATCATTTCAACCGTGCACGAGCTTGGTTAATGGTGGCAATCATTCGGAGCCCGGCTCACTTCAGTTTAGTGTGAGCCTGTCTCAGTCTGTGATTTATTTACTTCCTGCATATTCGAAGTTTCCAGAGCTCTTTGCCTGATATAATGCTGTAAATCCACCAGCTCTCCATCGGATAAGTCGGGGAAACCTGGCATACCTCTGCCTGTTAATTCACCATCGCGTACTACAGAAGCAAAAGCTTCATTATTTGAAGCAATGACCGATGCTCTCAGGTCCGGAGCCATACCGCCTGCAAGTACTCCTCCCCCGTGACAACCGCCACAGCTATCGTAAACAAAAGCACCTCTTAGTGCCATCTCATCGTTGATCGTAAAATCAGGGTCAACAAACGGCTCGGGGAAATGGGGCGGTGGCTGAACTGCCATTACTTCAGAACCTTCCAGCGAAAAGCTGATCAGTCGGCGTGTATGAACACCATACGACCAGCCAAGTTCAGCAGCCGGAGTGTAACCGGCAAAACCACCGCCAAAACCAACCAGAAGCGAAATGTACTGCCTTCCGTCAATCGTATAGGTAATAGGCGGAGCTGAAATTCCCAAACCGGCATTAAATTCCCAAAGAATATCACCTGTTGTCGCATCATAAGCTAATAACATTCCGTCTGACCGACCCTGAAAAACAAGGTTCCCGGCCGTGGTCAGGGTGCCGGCATTCCAGAAAGTTTCCTGCGGGTGGTACCAGGCTACTTCTTGTTTCACAGGATCCCAGGCTTGTAGTGATGCAGGGTAATCTCTGGGGTGTTTATCGGGAAGTCCCAGTTGCACTCCTATTCCACCTGTAAATTCCCGAGCCTGCCAGTTCTCAAGGTCAATTCCTTCGTCTGAGAAAATTACTGCCCTATGATGCGTGGGAATATAGGCCAGGCCAGTCTGAGGATTGTAAGACATGGCCTGCCAGTTATGAGCCCCCCAGGGATTTGGGGTGATATCTGCAGATGCATGCTCATACCTGGATCCTTCCACTTCTACGGGGCGGCCTGTTTCCATATCAATATGAGAGGCCCAAGTCGTTTCAACATAGGGCTCTCCAGAAATCAGTTTACCTGTCTTGCGATCAATTACATAGAAAAAACCATTTTTGGGAGCATGCAGAATTGCTTTTCTATCTTCCCCGTCGATGGTCAGATCAGCAAGTACAATATCCATATTGGAATTGTAGTCCCATGTATCGCCGGGCACAGTCTGATAGTGCCAAATGTACTCGCCCGTATCCGGGTTCAACGCCACGATGGAGCTCAGGAAAAGATTGTCGCCGCCACCCGGACTTCTGATTTTCCGGTTCCACGGAGAGCCATTACCGGTTCCGATATAGAGCATATCCAGTTCTGCGTCATAGGTCATGCCATGCCAGGCATTACCGCCACCCCCGTGTCTCCACCACTCGCCCGTCCAGGTTTCGGCGGCCATTTCCATGGCTGCATTCTCGAAACCATCGGCCGGATTCCCTGGCACGATATAGAATTTCCATGCCTCCTCGCCGGTATCTGCATCATATGCGGTAACCCAGCCCCGGGTCGGACCATTTTCCGTGCCGCCATTGCCGATCAGAACTTTACCCTTGAAAGCTTTTGGAGCACCTGTGATATACAGAGACCGCTCCATATCAAACGTCCTAACCGACCAGATTTCGGCGCCTGTTCCGGCATCGATGGCAATCAGCCTCCCGTCCCAGGTGGCTGTAAAAATCTTGCCTTCATAAAATGAGATTCCCCGGTTATGAACCCATCCGATTTTCCTTTTCCCCACTACCTCCTCACCTACTTTTGGATCATATTCCCAGATCAGGTCACCGCTAGTTGCATCTACTGCCCTGATGATGTTCATGGTTCCGGTAAAGTACAACACGCCATTAACAACCAGTGGGGTTGAAACCAGGCCCACATCATTGGGGAGATCGATGAACCAGTCCACTTTCAGATCAGCCACGTTGCCGGAATGGATATCCCCGGCCGGACTAAACCGCCGTTCATTATGTGTGCGGCCATAAGCCAGCCATTCTGATGTTTGCTGCTCATCGGCAATAGCCTCATCACCATAGGTGGAGCTTTGATTTTCGTTTCCGCATGAAGTTATTAAGAACAGGCAGATTAAAGCTGGAATGATCTTTTTCATAGAATGAAATGTTGATTTTATTTTATTTTTTAATCAAAACAGGTGTATCTGTATCCTTAAAACCGTAAGTGTTAAGCCTCCATCAGGTGTAATAGCATACCCCGCTATATGGCTTGCCTGCTCTTAATACAAAAAAGCGATGGTTCCTTTTCCGCTAATTCTTTAGCACAATCCGATACCTGGCTTTTCCGGATTCCAGATGGGCAATGGCATCGTTTACCCGGCTCATTGGGAACTCTTCCGTAATCGGATAGATATTGTGCCTTACACAGAATTCGAGCATCGTTTTTGTCAGCGCCGGACTTCCTAAAGGACTGCCTGAGACCGATTTTTCACCGGTTAACAGTGTAAAAGCCGGGATAGCCATTGGCTCTAACACCGCACCTACATTGTGAAACTTACCTTTGGGTGCTAAAGCCACCAGGTACGAGTTCCAGTCCAGCGTTACGTTTGTCGTGTTCAGAATAAAATTGAGACTGCCGGCGATTTCAGCCAGTTCATCAGGATTTGTGGAATCTACAACCTTCGTGGCTCCCATTTCCAGAATGGCCTCTTTTTTATCGGGGCTGGAGCTGAATGCAACAACCTCACACCCCCATTTATTTAGAAATTTGAGCGCCATATGGCCCAATCCACCGATGCCAACTACACCCACTTTATCCGTTGCTTTAACTCCCGCAAGAATAATCGGATTAAACACCGTAATTCCCCCGCAAAGAAGCGGGCCGGCCTTTGCCATATCGATACCATCAGGCAGCGGGATTGCCCAGGACCAGTGGCTGCGAACATAGTCTGCAAAGCCGCCATGCCTGCCACCAATAGTGAATTCGGCAGATGAACAGAGATGATGAGAGCCATCCATGCACTCATTACAGGACATACAGGACCCTGAAAACCACCCTAAACCGACCTTATCCCCAACGGCCACATTCTTCACAGCTTCACCCGCTGCAACAACTTCACCGATAATCTCATGTCCCGGAACAATGGGGTATGCAGACATTCCCCAGTCATTGTTCATCATGCTAAGATCTGAATGACAGATCCCGCAGTTAATCACCTTAATATCGACCTGTTCACTACCTAATTCACCCATTTCAAAAGAGAAGGGTTTTAACTTTTCATGTGGCCCATGGGCGGCATATCCTGATACTTTCATATGTTATTAAAGTGTATGATTAGAGTTAATGTGAGCTTAAACAAGTGGATTCAACCGTACAGACCGGCACATATCCACTCGTAATTTGCAGTTCTATTGACAGATCAACTAAACCTTGACCTCTGCAGACATGGTAATTGGCTCCAGTACCGTGTGGATTTCTTTTATTTGCTGATTTTTCGGATCGTTGATAACTGCACCCAGTTTTTCGATATCGTCTGTCTCAACCACTAACAAAATGGAGTTGGGATCATCAGCATCCTGAAAGGTTCTGAACCCGCTGGAAGCCGGAGAAAATAATTTCACACGGTCATCATGGCCTTTTAGCCAGGTATCAATATTTCCTACTTTGTGACGAAAAATATAAGTTGCCATCGCTTTGTTTAGTTTTTGATTTTGCCTGTCCTGAATGTCTTTCAGCTTCGGCAATCTGCTACATTGAATTTCTTTAACTGTTACCAAACAAACGTTTCACCCCAATAAAAGAGAATTCTACCCCTGCGTTTTGGCCACACTGTAAATATAGCTGCAGAAACGTACTGTGGGTTAGGATTAACTGATCAAATGTTTGGACTATTTGCACAAATTTGAGACCCCTGTCTTAAAAGCTCCCGCTCACCTGTTCAAAAAGACCCGCTCCAGCACTGTTTTTGCAAAAAATCATATCCAATGCACAAATAGTCCAAACATTCGCTCAAAAAGTGCAAGACTCAGGCTTGATGAAAAAGTACATTCAAACATCAAAACAGCAGATACCCAAAACAGAACCAAACTCATCATGAATCATTTCTCTTTCCTGCTTACCGAATCTTCCATAAAACATACCCTGCTTTGAGATCCACCGAACCAGCTTCTCCCCTGCAAAAAGAAGAAGGTCTTCAACGCACCATTGGCGTATGGGGACTCAGCGCCAATATTGTGAACCTCACTGTGGGAGCGGGTATTTTTGTACTGCCGGCCATTGTGGCAGCCGGTCTGGGTTCCGCAAGTATTGCAGCATATCTATTCTGCGGCTTTTTGATTGCCCTGGTGATGCTTTGCTTTGCCGAGGCCGGAAGTAAAGTCACCGATTCAGGCGGTGCATACACCTATATCGAATCGGCTTTTGGCAAATATGCAGGATTTCTCACCATTAACCTCTTTATTGCATCAGCCTTTGCTGCCGATGCCGCAATTGCCAGTGCCATTGTTGAAATTCTGACAACGTTCATACCGGTTTTGGGTTCAGGATGGGCTCGGGTTACCTTTCTGTTTGTCCTCTATGGCGGATTGGCAATGGTTAATGTTTTCGGTATAAAAAGCGGTATGAGAGTGGTGCTTTTCACCACCATGGCCAAGCTCATCCCCTTGCTGCTGTTGGTTCTGATAGGATGGAAAGATGTTACCGGTAGTAACCTCATCTGGGAATCCGTTCCTTCTGTGAAAAGTGTCGGAGAAATATCACTCGTGCTTTTTTTCGCTTTTATTGGAGCTGAAACAGGCCTGTCGATTGGCGGGGAGGTTAAAAACCCCAAAAAAACCATTCCAAAGGCTGTCTTTATTGGAGTAAGCGGTGTTTTAATACTCTACATGCTCATTCAAATGGTTTCACTGGGGGTGCTCGGAGATGAACTGGCGAATTTTCAGGCGAACCCGCTGGCTGAGGTTGGTGGATTGGTTTTTGGTCCGGCAGGGCTCACAATGATCACCCTGGGAGCGGCGGTTTCCATGTTCGGGACAGTGAGCGGCACAAATACGAACATGCCTAGGGTTATCTTTGCGGGCGCAAGGGATGGAATTATCCCGCCCGGGATTCTGGCACGGATCCATCCGAAGTACATGACACCCCATATCGCCATTCTTGCATATTCATTTGTCTCTTTCTTCCTGGCAGCTGTGGGCGAAATTCAGGCTCTGATGATTATCGCCAGCGGGGCCATTCTTTTGGTTTACCTGGGGGTCGCATTATCCGTGATCAAACTGAGAAAGACAGAGCCTGATGTTCCCGGTTCTTTCAGGATTCCGGGCGGAAACGTGGTTCCGCTTGCCGCATCGCTGGTTATTCTCTGGTTTTTATCACACCTCTCTGGGCAGGAAGCGATTGGCATAGCTATACTGGTTGCTGGGCTGACAGCCTTATTTTTTGGTATGCAATGGATTCGTACTCGGGCTGAACTGGAACCAAAAAAGAGTGCTGCTATCAATGAGTTCAATGAGAATTAAGCAATCAACCCAGCCATGAAAAGATGAAATTTCCATCCGCACTCACCATTCTTCTCATTATCGCAGCACTTGTGGCCGCCTCAACCTGGCTTATTCCAGCCGGCAGCTACAGCACGCTTACTTACAGTGCTGAAGACAACACCTTTACAATTTCCGGGGAAGACATTTCTGAGACCCTGCCGGCTATACAGGAAGTTCTGGACGAATTGAACATCAACATTCCCCTGGATAATTTCACGAGCGGAGCCATTTACCGGCCGGTAAGCATTCCCGACACTTATCAACAAACTGAGGCACGCCCCCAGGGATTTTTTGCTTTGGCGATGTCGCCCGTTAAAGGGATTATTGATGCGGCTGATATTATTTTCCTGGTACTGATCATAGGCGGGCTGATCGGTATATTAAATCTGACGGGTGCCTTTAACGCAGGCATTGCCTGGCTTGGGAACGTGCTGAAGGGCAGAGAATATCTACTCATTATTTTCACAACAACGCTGGTGGCACTCGGCGGAACCACATTTGGATTCGCTGAAGAGACCATCGCGCTCTACCTGATCCTGATTCCGGTTTTTATTGCCGCAGGATACGATGCAATGGTTGGATTTGCGTGCATTTTCCTGGGGTCGGCCGTGGGAGGTATGTGTTCAACCATCAACCCTTTCTCAATTATCATCGCCTCCGACTCGGCCGGTATTCTCTGGACAGAAGGATTTCACGCCCGGGTTGCCATGTTTGTAATCTGCATAGTCATTACCATCCTCTTTATCCTTCGATATGCCAATAAAGTAAAAAAAGAGCCCTCCTCATCCATTCTTTTTGATCAGAAAGAGAGCATTGAAGAGTACTTTGGCATTCACGCAAAACGGGACATTCACACGTTTAATCTCCGGCGCATTTTAATTCTGGCGGTCTTTATGGGCTGTTTTGTAATGATGATTATCGGCGTGCTTATGCTCGACTGGTGGTTCATTGAGATGACGACGGTGTTTCTCACGGGTGCGATTGTGATCGGGTTCATTGCGCAGATTCATGAAGCCACATTCTCCGAAGCATTTGTGAAAGGGGCCGGCGACCTGCTGGGTGTAGCGTTTATCATCGGGATTGCAAGAGGTGTTTCAATCCTTATGAGTGACGGGATGATCAGTGACACCGTTCTTTACTATGCAGCCACGGCTACAGACGGAATGAGTGAAGGCTTTTTTATAAACTCACTGTTCCTGCTGTATAACGGACTCTATTTTATCATCCCGTCGTCCTCAGGAATGGCGGTTTTAACCATGCCGATTTTCGCTCCGCTGGCCGATACCGCCGGGCTGGGCCGCGAAATGATTGTAAATACCTATCAATATGGCCAGCTTAGTCAGATCGTCTATCCTACCGGTCTGCTGCTGCCCTCGCTTGCCATCTGCAGAATCGGATACGATCGTTTTTTAAAGTTTATATGGCCGCTGATGTTGATCCTCCTGATTGTGATAGTAACCGCATTAACCCTGATGGTGAGTGTATGAGAGCCAATAGATCTGTACCATTCAGAACCAGTTGCCCGATGAATTCATTGCAACAACTTAACAGCTTACATTGGAGAATAAATCAATGAACAGATTCCGTTTGATCATTAACGGATGCATCCTTTTGGGAACCCTAATTATCTCTGCAGACAGCGGGGAGCTCATTGCTCAGTCGTCTGAAGAGAAGATTCTGGCCGTCAGGGAAGCCTCAAACACAGCATTGAAAGCCCTGGATGAAGAGGCAAACTTTGAGTTTTTAACCGATGATGTACAGATCACAACAGGCAACGGTACGCTGCTTTCAGGCAAGGACGAACTGAATGCCTATATTAAATCGGCAACGGATACCCCGCCCATGTTTTGGGTGAGAACCCCTGCAGAAATCATTGTGAATGAAGAGCGCGGTCTGGCCTGGGAAACCGGCGTCTGGCATGGGTACTACGCTGATGATCAGAATGAAGAATCCCCCGTTTTCCACGGCAACTATGCAGCGCAATGGATTTATCAATCCGGAGAATGGAGAATACAATCTCAAATTTTTGTAACTCTTTACTAATGCTAAAATTCTTTCGCTCCATCCGTAAAAAACAGATCGAGCAGGATAACATTCGAAAGTATCTGCTTTACTATATTGGCGAAATCCTGCTGGTCTTGATTGGAATTCTCATTGCTCTGAAGATACATCACTGGAGTGGAGTGCGAAGACTCTTTATGCATAAACTTTCAACGTGCAGCAGCTCAGATGTTTACCATTTGCGAACAATACATTCAACCTGAAAAAACATAATCCAATGCACTCAACCCTTCTCTACACCCGTATTACAGCTTTTGAACCGTCTGTTTTCCCAAAATTCTTTTCCTGTATCTTAATGGCAGCACTGGCGGGTGTGCTGTTCGTTCCCCAGGCTCACGGGCAGTGGGAAAACCGTTACCTGAAGCTGGACGATTTCGGCCATCATACCTACCTGGAGCAACACGAACTGCCGGTCCTTTCACACGGATCTACAGATCCTGCCCCGGCCCCTGATGGAGAAACGCTTGCATTTGCTTCTCAGGGTTGGATATGGCTCTTGGATCTTGAAACCGGCGAAGCAATCCGGCTCACGGACGGCCCCGGCGTGGATGCCCGGCCCAGATGGTCGGCTGACGGATCACGCATTGCGTTTGTCCGCGACCACGGTGAGGATACCTCGGTTGTGATCCTGAATCCTGACAGCGGTGACGAAGAGATCATTAACACACCGGCCATTGAGCTGGATCCGGAGTTCTCTGTCGATGGGCAACACCTCTTTTACACCTCCGGTGAAAACGGCAGCCTGGAACTGCGGCGGCGACATCTGGAAACCGGAACGGATGAGACACTGACCGACCTGCACCAGGTGGTGCGAAACGTACGGCGGCTGGCTGACGATTCGGGTATTCTTTACCTGCACGGAAGCGGTGCCCATCGCATGCTTCGGGAGCGCAACTTTGTAGCCGGCTACGACCGGATTGCACACTCTGAAACGCTTACCTATCACCTCACCGCCGATACACACCCAACAGAACGTCTGATTGTGTACAGTGCACCCATCGACAACGATTATCACCTGTGGACGATGGATCTGGACGACCCTCGGGTGACCCATCGCCTCACCGATGGCCATCCATATGCCACGTTGCCCGCTTTCAGCTCTGACGGTGATGAGATCTTCTATGTGGATCTGGATGAGCAACGTCAGTTCCGGATCATGAGAATTCCTACTTACGGAGGCACGCCGCAGGAGCTGAACATCACAAGCTGGAATTATGGAGCGCCCACCGGTACCCTTTCGTTATCCGTTGCCAATTCTGATGGGGAAGCCCTCACCGCACGGGTTTCGATTGCACGGGCTGACGGGCATCCGGTGGCCTACTCCGAAGACGCTACCTACTTGGACCCACAAACAGGACGGCACTATTTTTATGTGGAAGAAAACTCAGAATTTACATTGCCGGCAGGACGATACACTGTTATTGCCGCTCGAGGTCCCATGACACCGGTTGTTGAAAATGAAATTTTGGTTGAGTCCGGCGAAAACGTGCAAATCTCACTCACCCTTTCAGAGATCTGGGACGCTGCTGCTGCCGGCTATGTGTCAGCCGATCATCATATACATTTGAATGGTGACGGTCATCACAGGGCTGATCATGATGATGCACTGCGCCTTATGGCGGGGGAGTCGCTGGACCATCTGGCACCCATGTCGTGGAACCGATGGGAGCGCCGGATCGACAGAGACATTCTCGGGAAGGAGACAACTGTTGACGGACGCACCGTGCAGCAGGGACAGGAAGTGCGTTCTCACTTTCACGGTCACATCGGCCTGTTGAATGTAGAAACCCCATTCGCTCCATGGTTCTTCGGCCCGTATAACCCGACTCTGGGTGATCCGGACCTGACCAACGGCGACGTTATTGAATTTGCAAATAAGCACGGGGCTTTTCCAACGTATGTTCATCCAA
>DATFJD010000368.1:0-9050 GCA_035269475.1 Halalkalibaculum sp. | reverse complement strand
GCGAAGCGGCACGCTGCCAGTCTCGCTGCTCCACAGCCAACCGGGCCGGAATGGCAGCTAAATGAAAGGTGCTGATAAATGTGCCCTGGTACCGGTCTCTTTGAACAGCTTTCCGGTATGCCGCTTCCGCTTTCTTATCTTCTCCCATCTGCAGGTACGCATAAACCAGATAATCAATTGCATGGACATAGTGATGCGATGTTGCACCCCCTGCCGGATATTGTAATGCGGCCTCGGCCGATTTCGTATTCCAGCTAATGACTTCGGCCCAGTTACCCAGGCGAACGTAAATATGGGTAGGCATATGCAGCGGGTGAGGAACTGCAGGAGCTATTTCTCCATAAGACTTTACGATATCGAGTGCGTTGCCGGCCCGCCCGTCAACATCGGTAGCATGGATGGTGTAATGGATGGCGCCGGGATGCGTTGAAACCTGCTCGTAGATATTCCTTAAAATCTCTTCCGCCTCGTCGTGCAACCGGTTTCGATCGTCGGCAAATTGAGCAAGGGCCAGGCGTGAGAGGCTATACAATGCGGCAACATCCGGATCTTCGGGATAGGCCCCGTAAGCTTTTTCCATCGACCCGGCCCAGCGGTCAATCCGGGATCGGTAGGCGGCCGTGGCAGGCTCCCTGAAAAATGCGGCTGTGGCGTTAATAAGTAGCTCTTCCCGCTTTGTATCAACAAGTTCCTTGGCCTTATTTATAGTTTCCCAACCCCGCTGCAGCTCTTCGCCGCCCGGACGGGTTGGCCATAGCGGCTGAAACAGCGTGGTAGCCACTCCCCAGTAACCCATTGCACATTCCGGATCTGCTTCAACAATCTTTTCAAATGTTTCCCGGGACGAAGTGTACATCATATTATGCATCAAGCCCAGTGCATAATTGAAATCTTCCTGAACGCTTTCATCACAGGATACTCCAAAATTTACCTTCCCGATCGACGATCCCTCAGGTACAGTATGGTCTTCATGCATGTGCGCCTGCTGTGCATGCAAACTTTGAAGCGGATTAGTCAAACTTAGTACCATACCGGTTATGCATAAAATTTTTAGCGTTTTCATATCACCATTGATTTTTTTTGAGAAGTGCATCTTGTTTTTATAAGCCCAACCTAACACCTTTTAAAGTATAATTTATCAAGTACTTATACCTACATTCATACTTGTTTTTATCATAATAAATAGATCGGAAAGCTGCCACCTTAACTCGTCGTTCACAGTAATCATAACATACTCCCGGAATAACACAGCATGAAACGGACATTCCACATTGATGCTTAGGCCATCATCAAACTGATGAACGTTCACACTTGAATTCCTCCGGTTGGCTACTGCCATAGATAATTAATCTTTTTGAGCGCTAACATATAGATGCTTCCGGTGATGGCGAAGTTATCTCATTGGGACTAAATGCACAGTCATCTTGAGTATACCTGTACTCGCCCCCGGGAGAGTAGACATATTATCCCCGGCATCGGAGCCTTCTGCCGGTAACAACTCCCGGGTATAGTGCGGTTGATGCCGGTTAAGTTTTGCTCGTAATAATCTCCTCGCGTTTTGAACATCGGGCAGGCGCAGCTTGATACATAAACCGGCCGTTTGCAATGAATAGTTAATGATATTAACCACGGACTTACCGTTCAGGAGAAGGAGTTCACTCTGAGCTTCAAGAGAGAATCTCCGGAAGGGCATCTGATTCCAATTGATAGAATTAAAGATCTACCGGCTATTCAACGGAAAATGATCAATCTTGAAAGGATGAGTAAAGCAAAATATAAAGAGGCATTACATAAACCTGAGAACGTATTGAGTTCTTAAACGTAATTTTGTTCTAACGGATAGATCCTTTACACAATGTGACGGAATTGGCTGAACCCTGTAACCCTCCAAGGAACAAATACCACAAATTACAGGTACGAACAGGGCGCGGCGGTGAAGGAAAAATATTTGCAATTCTTCCCGGCTACCCTAAATTAACCGCATTGGGATGTGGCGGACAACCACACCGCATGGTCAAATAAAACGGGAATCAATCATTTAAAAAAAACAACGGGACATGAGACGGATATTTCAGCTTTTGCTAATAGTACCGGTATTATTGGGATCTTCAACCTTATCATTTGCGCAGGCAAGCGGTGATTTTAATCCCCAAAACCTGGACCTTACCTGGGAACTTGTTGAAAACTACCACAACGACAGCAACCGGTATTTGTCCTTTCTTACCCTGATCAACCGCGGTGACCGGCCCATCCCGGCAGAGGGCTGGAGCCTCTACATGAATAATTTCTCCGGTGAAGACCGTACCTCAAACTTCTATATTGAGCAGGTCAATGGAGACCTGAACCGGCTCTACCCTACTGCCTTTTTTGGCGGGCTGCAACCCGGCGACTCCATCCGGGTTCGGGTACTTTCCCCGGGATCGGTGCTTAATATATCGGGGGCGCCCATAGGCTTCTACTGGGTCTGGGATTCCAATACCGAAGAGGGCCATTCCATCGGCTCCTACAGCGTGAAGCCGGTAGACGGGCCCGAAGTGCTGGACCGGGGCCCGCAAGACCGGGTACCTGTCGCCACACCCGACGTTGTTTTTGAACGCAATGAGGACATATCCGACCTCGATGAAGACGCGCTCCCAAAAGTGTTTCCAAGCCCTGTGGAGTATTCCTCCTTTGACGGCACCTTTGCCCTCAACACGGATGTGATCATTGACTATCTCCCGGAGTTTAAAAATGAAGCCGAGTATTTGTCAGGCGAAATGGCCGGCATACTGGGCGACTCCCTCGCGATGACCCCTGCCGGACAGGGAGGGCAAGGCCGCAAGATCCTGCTGCGCAGGGCGGATACCGAGGCCGAAGGGTACCGGCTTTCCATCACACCGCGCAGCGTCACCATTTCGGCTTCCGACTCCGCCGGCATTTTTTACGGCATGCAGTCGCTGAAAACGGCCCTGCCCCCGGCGGCCTGGTCGGGCGAGCAGCCTTCGGTTGCCCTACCGGCCATGGAGGTCAGCGACCACCCGCGTTTCGGCTATCGCGCTTTCATGCAGGATGTGGCCCGCAACTTTCAAACCAAAGAGCAGATCCTGAAAACGCTGGACCTCATGTCGCTCTACAAGCTCAACGTATTTCATTTTCATTTCAATGACGACGAGGGATGGCGCATCGAGATACCGGGCCTGCCGGAGCTTACGGAAGTGGGAAGCCGTCGGGCGCACACGCTGACCAACGAGAATCACCTGCAGCCGTCCCACGGTTCGGGTCCGGAGTCGAACTATCCGGGCAGCGGGTACTACAGCACCGAAGATTTTATTGAAATCCTGGAGTATGCCACCGAGCGCCATATCAAAGTGATTCCCGAAATTGAGACCCCCGGGCATGCCCGCGCCGCCATCAAAGCCATGGATGCCCGATACCGCCGCCTGATGGCAGAAGGGAGAGTGGAGGAAGCCGACCGGTACCTGCTACAGGACCTGCGTGACCGCTCGGAGTACCGCTCGGTGCAAGGCTGGGACGATAATGTGATTGACGTATCGATGCCTTCCACCTACCGCTTTCTGGGGAAGGTGATCGACGAGCTGCAGGCCATGTATAAGCAAGCCGGGGCACCGCTCGATCGCATCCACATGGGCGGGGACGAAGTGCCGAACGGGGTCTGGGAACTTTCTCCTTCGGTGATGGGTCTGGTCCGCGATAACCCGGAGATAGAATCGGTAGGCGACCTGTGGGGCTATTTCTTCCGGCGGGTAAACGGCATGCTGAAGGAACGCGGCCTTTCGCTTTACGGCTGGGAAGAGATCGGGATGAAGGAGGCGCTGTGGGGCGGCGAGAGCCACCATGTCGCCGACACGGCCTTTGCCAAAGAAAATGTACAGGTGGACGTCTGGAATAACGTGATGGGCTCGGGCGCCGAAGACCTGGCCTACCGCCTGGCCAATGCCGGCTACAAAGTGGTGCTTTCGGGTGTATCCAATTTCTATTTCGACCTGGCCTACCAAAAGGCTTTCCCTGAACCCGGCCTCTACTGGGGCGGTTTCAACAGCCTGGACAAACCCTTTTCGTTTATCCCTTACAACTACTACAAAAATGCCGAAAAGGACCTGCTGGGACGTCCCCTGGCCGCAGATCATTTTAATGACATGGAGCGCCTGACGGATGAAGGCCGAAAAAATATCGTAGGCATCCAAAGCCTGCTCTGGGCCGAGAAGCTGATCAATGCCGAGCGTCAGGAGTATATGCTGACCCCGAAACTGCTGGCCATGGCCGAGCGGGCCTGGGCTCCAAAGCCGCAGTGGGCGGAAGGAGACTGGGGAACCAATAATGAAGAACAGTACCGGCAGGCATGGTCAGAATTCCTGAACGTAGCCGCCAAGCGCGAGCTGCCGCGGCTGGACCACTACGCCGGCGGTTTCGCCTACCGCATCCCCACCCCGGGCGCCGTGGTGCAGGATAGCATGGTGCACGCCAATGTGCAGATGCCTGGCTTTCTCATCCGCTACACCACCGACGGCTCGGAGCCTACGGCGGATAGCAAGGAATATACCGGCCCCTTCGCCCTGCCGGAAGAAGGTATGGTAAGAATGAAAGTATTCAACCATGCCGGACGCGGGGGACGCGCCATCTCCGTTAAATAGAACGCAGCTAAAACATACCCACCCTGGCAGGGTCTTGACCCTGCCAGGGTGGGTATTATGGTAAAGAATGGCTGAGTAAGCTATATTAAGCAACGAAGATCAGCTTTACCCGTGTTCCATCTATTATGAAATATCTGTCATCTTTCGGACGGGAGTACCTCCTGCTCTTTTTGGCCGTGCTGGCGACTATGGCTGCCGGACGCCTGTACGAGATTGCCACCTTGGGCTACTATCACAGCCTGAGCTGGGTGAGTTTCGCCTATATCAGCGGTGCCGTTATCCGCGACCTGCAGTGGAGCCTGGCGGGAGCCCTTATTTTGTGGCCGGTGTACTATGCATGCAAGCAATTCCTCCCGGGTAGAAGAGTACAGCTTACAACACTGTGTATTACCCTGGCCGGTCTGGCCAACATCCTGCTGATTAACTACTTTGCGGCCACCCTCACCCCTTTGGGCCCGGAGTTCTGGGCCTACTCGTTGTGGGAGATGGGCAGCACCGCAGTGGCTTCCGGACGGGTAAACCTGTGGTCTCTCCTGCTGCTTGTCGGATTGGCACTTGTCATCTATTACCCGGTCCGTTTTATCCTTGACAGGGATCCCGATGCCATCCGGGCACTCCATTTCAAATGGGCGCTGCCGCTTGCCGGCGTTTTCATGCTGATCCCCCCTTCGTGGATTCTTCCTTCAGGCGAATCGGCCGTCACAAACTACCGGTCAAACAAGCTGGCCTATTTTATCAGCAGCGGATTCGAGTCGGCTTCTCCTGAAAATACCTATGACTATTCAAGCATCGAACAGGAGTATCCTTTCCTGCACCCGGCTGCAAGGCAAAGCGAACTGGGGCCCTTTTTTGAGGATTTCAAAGAGCCGCCCAACCTGGTCTTTTTAATTGTGGAAAGCCTGGGCGGCGAGTTTGTTGGAAGCAACGGACAGTGGACCGGGTTCGCCCCGAACCTGGACTCCCTTGCACGCGGCGGCCTCTACTGGGAAAACGGGCTTAGCCTCTCCGGGCGTACCTTTGGTATGATGCCCTCTATTTTCGGGTCGCTTCCGCCGGGCACCAACGGGTTTATGGAACTGGGACCGGACTATCCCGCACACCAAACCCTCATCAGCCTGCTTGATGAACGGGGCTACCGCACCTCCCTCTTCAGCGGTTTCAACACCTACTTCGACAAGCTCGACTTCTTCCTGGAGTACCAGGGAATCGACTTTGTGCTGAATAAACAGCGGATTGAGGAGGCATATGTCCCAGCCGGGAAAGCGGATACTGAAAACTACTGGGGTTATGATGATAAAACCATGCTGGGCATCGCCTCATCCATCCTCGATACCGCAGATACTTTCCCCCGCCTGGACATTTATCATACGCTGCAGAGCCACTCCCCTTTCACGGTACCGGACCCGAAGGAATACGAGCAGAAGTTCGACAGGCTGGTCAGTCGCATGGATGTCGATGCATCCAAAAAAGATGCCTACAGGCAGTACCGTGCTGAGCTTACTACGCTGCTCTATGCCGATGAAGCCGTCGGCGCTTTTATGGAAGCCTACCGCAAAAGGCCTCATTTTGAGAATACCATCTTTGTCATCACCGGTGATCACTGGCTGATTCCTGTGCCCCAGACCAGTCAGATTTCCCGCTACCACGTCCCCATCATCATCTATTCGCCCTTGATAAAGAAGCCTGTGCATTTTAAATCCGTCAACACCCATGCCGGCCTGGTGCCGGGGCTGACCTCCCTGCTGGAGCAAAAAACGGCCTTGTCATTCCCCGACTCCGTACACTGGATCGGTTCATCCATGGATACCGCCCGTTCCTTCCGGAATACGCACTCCATTCCCTTAATGAAGAATAAGAACCGGCTTGACGATTACCTGCATGAAGGATATTACCTGTCAGGCGACAGGCTGTTTCAATTGGAAGAAGGCCTCAGGCTTGGGCAAGCAAATGACGAGGAGGTGAAAAGCCTGCTGGAGAAGGAGCTAAGCCAGTTCAAGCTCAGGAATCAATACGCCTTAACGAAAAACAAGCTGTATCCGGGCAGCTCTACCGGTGAAATTTCAGGCAGGTATGCCTTCCTTACAGAATATGATACCTTATTTGCACGCATAGATTCTATCGGGTTGAATGCCGACGAGCAGTTTCAGCGAGCCAGGCAGCTTGCCTTCGACGGGGAATATGAGCCAGCGAGAGCCATCACCAAAAGGCTGCTTCTCGAGCACCCCGATTACCATGATGTTCAGCTGCTGGCTGGCAGAACCTACGCCTGGCAGGGCAACTATGACCGGGCCCGTGGCATATTCAGCAGCCTACTGGAAAAAGACCCTGGCTATTATGACACCTATAATGCCCTTTTTGATGTGGAATACTGGGACGGCAATACCGAATCGGCTCTCGAAGTAATCAATCAAGGCCTGAGTCATCATCCGAACCGTGAACAATTTTTAGTTAAAAAGATCCGCGCCCTGGCGGCACTGAATCGCACCAAAGAGGCGCGGCAGGTTTTTAATACGCTGCAAGAGAATCACCCCAAAAGTGACAGTCTAAAAGAGTTAAGATCCTTGTTTACAGATTAAATGCAATAGAACGCAGATAACGCAGATCTCGCGAGTTTGCGCAGATTGATATTTAAAAATCAACCCTCCAAGGGTTCCAAACCCTTGGAGGGTTCTTGGTAGCAATTAGATGGCAATTGGAGGGTTCGTCATTTATTCCAATATTACCCGACTTAAATCAGCTTAACCCGTTTTATTCGCGTTCTATTAATTCAATTATAAAATCATCACAACACCATTAAACGACTGCTCCTCATACCATTTCTACTTTTAGCCTTCATTCAAACGACGGCGGCCCAAAATGAGGATCTGACCGTTGACCGGCAATTTGAACTTGCTCGCCAGGCGGCCTTTGAAGAAGATGACTATGATAAGGCACGGGAGTATGCTTATGCGGCCCTGGAAAAAAGTCCCGATTACCATGGAATACGCGTATTTGTGGCCAGGCTCTATGCCTGGGAAGGCAATTACGAAAAAGCACGCGAGGAGCTGCATTATGTACTCAACCGTGACCCTGACAACCACAACGCGCTTTCCGCTTTACTGGATGTAGAATCGTGGTCGGGAAATTATGAGGAGGGACTAACATGGGCAAACCAAGCCCTGCAGTCCTACCCCCAGGATGAGGATTTTTTACTGGCTAAAGCTGCCCTGCAGCAGAATGTACAACAGCCCGGGGAAGCCGAGCAAACCTATCTCAACATTCTGGATTTATACCCCGGCAGCCTGAAGGCCCGGCAGGGGTTGACATCTCTGAATCTGAAGCAGATGAAGTACCAGGCAACCCTTTCCCACCGGCACGACCGCTTCAGCCGGATTTTTGATCCCTGGAATTTCACGGAGTTGCAGCTCAGCCGTCAGACCGGTATCGGATCGGTTATCGCCCGGGTGCAGTATGCCAACCGTTTTTCGACCAACGGGGTGCAGTTTAATGTAGACGCCTATCCCTCGCTGGCCAATGGTTTGTACGCCTACATCAGCGCCGGCTATTCGGATGCAAGCATCTACCCCGATTTTCGCTTCGGCCTTTCCCTGTATAAATCCCTTCCATCGTCCTTTGAACTGGAAGGAGGCATCCGCTACCTGAACTTCAGCTCATCCGAAACTGCCATTTACACCCTTTCACTGAGTAAATACCTGGGCAATTACCTGTTTACCGGGCGCACCTATTTTGTACCCTCCTCGGCAGGGAACTCCCAGTCATTCAGCCTGCTTACCCGCCGGTATTTTGGCGGCGCCCAGACCTACCTGGGCCTGACGGGCGGCTTCGGCACGGCTTCGGCCGACATTCAGTTTTCTCAGGACATTCAGCGCCTCGATTCCTGGTCGCTATCCCTGGAAGGGCAGTACCCGCTCAATCGCAGGTGGAATATCGGAGGTACGGCGGGCTTTGACTCCGAAGAGTTTGCCAACTTCACCCGCGACCGTTTCAGTTTTAAAATGTATCTCTCATATAGATTTTAAAAAGTAACACGGACGAGGCGGGTTTAGCGGGTTTGCACAGAAATAATCCCGGCAGCATAACAAACCTCCACAACGATTGTTTTATAACTCTTATACGCCTGCAGCACCCTCACCGCTACGCAGCATCTGCGTTCCATACCCGTGGCGGGTGAGGCCGCTTTGCTGCATGTCAAAAAATCTCAACCTTTTGTCATGATTTAAGATAAATCAACACTTTCAGCAGGAGTAATATGAGGAGAACCAGGAAAATTAGCATCTCTAATCATCTCTCAGAATTTTGACCGTCTGTTTGTATGATATTATTTATTTGGGTAGTACTCTGAAAAGTAAATAAACAGATAAAGATCAAAGTTGCTGTACTATTAGCCCTTCTTAACCAACATTATAGAATTCAAATCGG
>DATFJD010000367.1:0-10852 GCA_035269475.1 Halalkalibaculum sp. | reverse complement strand
CATAAATGCGAAGCCGGTAACCACAATGCCCCAGAAGACTGTTGCAAGCTTACCTACGTTTAAATTTTGAGCGGTTTCGGGCCTCCATTTGTTCAGAAAGTCTCTTACGGTTACAGCCGAAAGAGAATTGAGCGCGGAGTCGAGGCTAGACATTGCAGCAGCCAGCAGTGCTGCAAATAGCAGGGCACGAACTCCGCTTGGCAGAATGTACATTATAAATTCCGGAATTAAGTAATCTGGATTGTCAGCGGGTACCACCGAAGCTAAATCAGGAGCGATGTTGTACACCGACAGGGCAGCAATACCCATCAAAATATAAAGAAGGGTAAGTGGAAAGCGTGCGACACCTGTTAGTATCAGCGACTTTTTTACCTCGGCTGCCGATTTTGATGAAAGCTCGCGCTGCACCTGGCTTTGGTCCGTGCCATAATAAGCCGTATACAAAAAGAAGCCGCCAAACAGAAAGCCCCAAAAAGGAACTTCACTGCTATCCCCAAAACCGGTACTGAAGTCGGCAGCTGTCAGGCGATGTTCAGGAAATGAAGCAAGCATTTCTGTAATACCGCCAACATAATCTGCAGTAAAGAGAATGCATACGATAATACCTCCGACCAGAACGCCCATCTGTATCACATCCGAGTAAATAACCATGGAGATCCCACCGATGGTATCATATATGATGGTGATGACTCCAATCAGTAAAATGGTCGACCAGAGTGGAATACTTAAAGCCACGGATAAAACAATTCCGCTCGAATACACCACGACTCCGGTTGCCAATCCCCGGCTGAGCAGAAATACGGCACTTACCAGAGAACGGGCGGATGGCCCGAATCGGTGTTCCAGATATTCATATACGCTAATCAGCTCGAGCTCTCTGAACAGGGGGATCAAAAAAACCATCACTGCTATCATGGCCAAAGGCAGGGCAAGTTCGTACTGCAGCCAGGTTAATCCGCCGCCTTCTTTTAAGGCAACAAATGCAGGGACCGATATGAAACTGATAGCAGAAGTTTGGGTTGCCATAGTTGATAGGCCTATGGCCCACCAGGAGATATTTCTGCCTCCCACATAATAGTCATCCTGGTTTTTTTGGTTTCTGCCCAGATAGATGCTTAGTACAATCAATCCTGCCAGATAAGCAACTATGACAAACCAGTCTACTAAGGTCATAAACAACCGTTTATAATCTTATAATGGAGATACATCGTTTAACATAAAAGCAGTTCGCTTTAGGAAAAACTATTCCAGATCAGCTAATCCGTTTTTCAGGCGTTTCATACCTTCTTCCAGCTCTCCCATCGATGAAGCGTAGCTCAGCCGGATGCCGTTGGGCTCGCCAAATGCATCTCCCGGTACGGTAGCCAGACCCTGCTCCTCTATGAGATACATGCATAGGTCCGTACTGCTATTAATTTCCCGGCCTTTTTGTGTTTTCTTGCCCAGGTATTGGGAGATATCCGGGAATACATAAAATGCTCCCGATGGCTTGAAACACTTTAGCCCATTTATACTGTCGAGTTCACTGACGATAAAATCTCTTCGTTTTTTAAACTGCCCTCTCATATATCTGACCGCGGTGAGGTCTCCGGTATAGGCCGCCTCACCGGCTTTCTGCGATATAGACGATGGCGCTGAAGTTTCCTGGCTCTGGATTTTAGCCACGGCGTCAACCACCTCTTTCGGCCCTGCCATATATCCCAGCCGCCAGCCGGTCATGGCAAACCCTTTAGAAAACCCATTGATAAGCAGGGTTCTGTCTGCAAGTTCGGGCGCGGCCTGCAGGATGCCGACGTGCTCATCCTCAAAGACGATATATTCATAGATTTCATCTGATATGATATAAATATCCGGATGCTTCTTTAGTACCTCGGCCAGGTTTTCAAGTTCCTCCCGGGAGTAGCAGGCCCCGGTGGGGTTGGACGGCGAACACAGGATAAGCACCTTGGTCCGTTCGGTTATGGCATCTTCAAGCTGCTGCGGACTCATCTTATAATTGGATTCAAAAGAAGTACGTACTGTAACCGGTTTTGCTTCTGCGAGTTTTGCCATTTCTGGGTAGGAAACCCAGTATGGGGCCGGAATAATTGCTTCATCTTCCGGATCCAATAAGGCCAACATGCTGAAGCCCAGCGACTGCTTGGCTCCGTTACTACAGATTATTTGTGAGGGGTCATATTCTAAATCATTATCCCTTTTCAGCTTATTGGAGATGGCATTCCTCAATTCCGGAGTGCCCGTGTTCATGGTATAACCGTGAAAACCGTCTTTGATAGCTTCAATGGCAGCATCACAAACGTGCTCGGGTGTATTGAAATCAGGCTCTCCGGCGCTTAAGGAGATGATGGATTTTCCCTGGCGCTTCAGCTCTTTGGCTTTGGCAGATATTTTTAGCGTCTCGGAGGGTGCTACCGATTGTGCACGTTTTGAAATCATTGAAATAATAATTGGTTATGAAGAGCTTGCGGAAATTCTGAAAATAGTAAAAAGCACTATGGTTATCTATTCAGATAACGAATTTCGCGAAGATCATTTCTCCTTAAATTTTTCCCGAAGTGCGTCGGCTACATGAGCGGGCACAAAGGATGAGAGGTCTCCATCCCAGTATGCCACTTCCTTGACCAGTGAGGCAGATATAAACGTAAGCTGTTCATTGGGCATCAGGAAGATGGTGTCAACTTCGGGAGCCAGGCGGCGATTGGTAAGGGCCATTCGAAATTCATATTCAAAATCTGATATTTGCCGTACTCCCCTGACGAGGGTTTGCGCATTTTTTTTCTTTGCGAAGTCGACCAGCAGCCCGGTAAATTGTTCAACCTCAACTTTATCGGCCCATTTTTTCCCTTCCAGGCATTTGCGTAATAAAGCTTCTCGTTCATCACCGGTAAAGACTGCTTCTTTGCGTTTGTTTACGGCAATGGTCGCGATGACGGTGTCAAAGAGTTCGGTAGCCCGCTCCATGATGTCAAGGTGTCCGTAGGTAATCGGATCGAAAGAGCCGGGATAGAGAGCGACAGTTTTCATCTGTTCTGAAAGGGTTAGTTAGGATTGGTCTTTTTCATTTGCCTGAAGGGATAAGATACTGATCAGTGTCTTGCCATACTCTTTTTCCATGAGAGAATACTTGTGATCCCTGAAGTCATAGTGGGTGTTGTGCTCCAGGATCAGCCAGCCGGTGTCATTTAACCAGCCGTTTTCAAATACGAGTTCAACTATCTCATTTAAATCTTTATAAGTGTAGGGCGGATCGGCAAATATGAAATCATAGGGTACGGCAGGACCCTGCAGAAACTGCTTAACATCCATGGCCACGGTTCGAATGAGATCACTGACATCAAAATCGCTAGCCAGTTTTTCAATGTGATCAATATTCCGGTGGCTTTCATCGACAAAGAGTGCATGGGCTGCTCCCCGGGAAATAGCCTCGAAACCCAGGCTGCCGGAACCGGCAAACAGGTCCAGTACGCGGCTGTCTCGGATGTATTTCCAGGAGTCAATGGTGGAAAAAAGGCCTTCTTTCGTCCGGTCGGTCGTGGGCCGAACATCCAGGTTATTGGGAATGTCTATTCTTCGTCCTTTCAGCGTACCGGTTATAATGCGCATATGCTTTACAGTTTTTCTCGGTTCTCAACTTACGACGCAGGAAAGGTATAAGGTAAAAGGATATAAGGAAAGTTAAATTCAAGATGCATTTGTCTGCCTCAAGGCCTTGTTTCGAGGGCAAGCATTACAGCCGGGTAAGCCAGCTCAAGGTTAAAGCCATAGGTTTCTTCTTCAGCTTCCACTTTGATCTTATCAAGGGTATCCATTTTGATTATGCTGCCGGCGTCATCCCAGAATGGTTGTAAAATGTCTATGATTCTGTATGCCTGGCTTCCATAGACATGTATTTCTTCATGAAGCCCCTGCATCCAGCTGAGTTCTTTCGTATGCTGCATCCATAGATAGGGTAGATCCTCAGGATCATCAAAAGTCAGGTAGGTGGCTCCCCTTAGCTTGCCGAGTATATAGGAACTCACGGATATGCAGTTGTCAAAGCAGCAAACGGTCATGAAGGAACCTCCGGGATTGCAATGCCTGATCCAGCGTTCACCCAGTTCAAACTCACTGATCAGATCAATGGTTGAGGCATCGGGTGTCAGTTTCTCTAATCCTCTCAGCGCCTCGGTATTCCGCAGTAAAAGAAACTTGTAATCCTGGTTGCTGAGGGTATACCAGGTGGGTTGGATCTGCTTACGCTCTACCCCCTTCATAATGATGGATATATGGGCTTCGCGCTCATCAGAGCTGTCGTAAACCAGTTTGGGCAGAATGGTCCAGCACTCTTTGCTGGGAAAGGAAAGTACCCGGATGTGATTGATGCTAAACTGTTCCTTGAGCTTCAGTACTGTTTTCCTGATACCCGGAAAGTGTTCTTTGTCTCCGCTTAAAATAGCCCGGGTGACGTCGAAGTTGAAGTCTACCGAACCGATACGGGCCAGCTTCTTTGTGTCGTAAATATCATTTACTGCATAAAACAGCTGATTTTCAAAGAAGCAAAGCCCGAGGCTTGGTTTCAGTTGATCCATTCTCCATTATTCCCAACTGGCCGCGTTAAGCAGAGTGGTTTTTTCAAGGTCACCGATCTTGTCTTCGGTATCAGGATCTTCGAGAAGATAAATGGGCGGGCGAAGAGTGTCGTTTAGCGTATACTGAAACTTGCTGTGTGGAGGACGAACAGAATACATAAGTGAATCGGGATTGTATGGCTGTCCTGCCTGGTTCGTAAAGAGGGAATCTCGCATCGCTACCATTGCAGAATCAGTTTTCAGGTATTGTACCAGCGTGTCAAGTCCTCCTTCACTAGGGGGGAAGTCACCGGTATTACGTTCATATCTTACCAGGACATCACGGACTGTTTCCATCTGATGCCGTACCCTTTCCGTCATTTGCTGACGCTCAATAACATCTTGATAAGGCCCTACAATTGATTGGTAAAGAAAGTATCCCAGAACCAAAATGATTATCCCCAGAACGATACTTAACAGTTGATTTCGTCTTTCAACATTCATGTTGCAATAATTGTGTATTAATAAAATTTAGCGAAATTCGGATTTTGAAAATACATTCCGACCCATTGACATGCAACTCCATCTCCGAAGTGCCAATTAAAGAATTTAATATTTAATAATCACACTATATCTAAAATTTTTACGATTAATAAACGAACACAGTTTTTAAGCTGCTATTTATAGATTTTACCTGCAACCGGTAAGCCGGAGCATAATATGGTGAATAGTGCAGTAACCGGATGAAACCGTACAGATAAAATTTTAACTGCCTGGCCGCAGATGGTAGACTTTTTCAATCAGGTAAGAGGAAAGCCCCCGGTGCTGAAACTTAACCAGGTTTTCCATGATAGACTCTTCATGAAGCAATTCTATTGTAAAATGTTCTCCGTAAAGCTCTACCAGTTCATCAGCAAATACCGAAAAAGGCGGTCCGTTCATTTCGTCCTGTTCGTATTCAAATGTATTCATCAGCATTTGCGTAGACTGGTTGCAAATAGTTAGAACCTTCTGCGCATAACGCTTTCTTTGGCCTTCGGGCAAAGCAATCAGCGCCGCCTTATCATAAATAGCGCTGATTTCGGGAAGAAAACCTGCGTCCAGTTTAAAGAAGTCACCGCACCAAATCGATAGGTTGTCCCCCTTATAAACAGTGAAAGAGGATTTGGTATATGTTTTAAAATCAAGGCGGTTATCCCGGAAAAAATTTTCGGCCGCTTTAGGCGATATATCAACACCTATGACCCGGTAGCCATGGTTTTTTAGCCAGAGCAGGTCCAGGCTCTTTCCGCATAGGGGCACCAGCACAGCTGAGCCTTTCTCTAACTGCAAATTGGGCCAGTAGGCCGGCAGGTGGGGATAAACATCATTCATATGCCAGCCGGTTTTGTTCTTCTGCCAGCGGGCTTTCCAGTAGCTGAGTTCCATGAACGGTAAAAGTAAAGAGGGTGACTTTGTAACTATTTTAAATCAATAAAAGCACTCTTGGGCATTTCTCACAAGGCATTTTATAAAATGTTAAATACTAATTGATCAGGAGTATTTTCAAAACCTTGTTTCATGAATCAGGTTACGGTAAGCATGAACCATGGTTTCGTGCGAAGCTCCGCATATAAACATTGTGAATATGACCAGGTTAATGAGATTTACCTTGAGATAATTATTGTTTTGGTACTTGCGGTCAGATACAATAACGTCCTTTTGCATTACGGTAAATGTGTTTCGATACCGTAGCCTGCGAATCAATTCAAAATCTTCCATAATTTCATAATCCTTAAAACCGTCCAGTTTCTGAAATACTTCTCTCTTTACAAAAAGAGTTTGATCGCCCCCGCGGCAGATTAGACGGTTAAACCGGGTAAACCAGGAATTAATTTTTAGCAGCCATTTATTCGAATTCATTGCAAAACGGTAGCAACCCGACTCATGTCCCTTGCTAATAGCGTTATGTATGTCTTGAATAAAAGTTTTTGGCGGGATGGTATCCGCATGCACAAAATAGAGTATCTCTCCATCGGTATATTCCGCACCGGCATTCATCTGTGCAGCGCGACCTTTTTTTGAAGAAACCAGGCAAGGGAAACCTGCCTCTCTAACCTTTTTAGCAGTATGGTCAGTACTTTGTCCGTCTACAACGATTATCTCATAATTTTCTGTTCCCGCATGCTGTTGAAGATAATCCAGTAATTTTACAATCCGCCCTTCTTCATTATAGGTTGGAATAATGATGCTTATTTTCATGCGAAGAATTTTCTAAAAGCTTGATCCTGAATAAAGAAGGTAAAAAGTTCAGTTCTTTGATAGAATAATTTTTCCGAACCAGGCCTCGGTGGATTCACCGGTATTATCAGAATCTGTCATAATAGTGATACCGGATATAGCAGGTGGTTCTTCCCCGAATGCTTTTCGATAATCTTCGAGGATATTTCGTTTAAGAGACACCCATTCCCCGGCATTTTCATTGCCAGATTCAACAACTATATACTGTACCCATCCCGTAAACGGACTTTCGGCTATGGTACCGACCTCTTCTTTATTTGCCCAAACATAGTTAAGTGACCGAAGCGGGATCTTGAATGAAGTAAAGGTCTTATAAAACCGGTATTTTATTTTTTGTCCGAAAGGAAGCTTGCTCACGGGATAGTCGAACGTAACATATATGCGGGCTGCAAAGTCATCCCCGTCTTTCTTTGTAAGGTCACCTGTTTCAAGTACGGAATCAATTTTCCATTCCCACTCCAGAAATCTAAACTCATTGGGATCAGCTTTTATAGAAGTGGTAACCGTAGAAATTGCGCTTTCACTGGTTGCCTTTATCACCGGTGTGCCATCTTTCTTTTCAGCTTTCTCATAGATGGCCTCCTTCTTGTTTCCAAAAGGCTCATAGCGTAAAACAGATGCTTCTTTATCATCGGGATTAAAATCTGCCGGATTTATTACGAATTGTGTTATCGAATTACCATTAAGTTCTACAGCATCCTGGCCATGGGCTAATATCGCAGGGACAAAGGTGATGATGAACAAGCAGCAGGTAAATAATTGTGGAGATAGTTTTTTCATTAATTTTCCGGAGATTTAAAATTGAACCGTTCTATTTATAATTACGTAATCTTCACTGATTTAGATGTATTTGACAAAAAAGTTCTTACTGCTTAACACAAATCAATCCTTGTAAGAATCTCTCTTCAGAAAACATCTTTTAAGAGTATTACGTGCAATCAATAATATTACAATGACAAACTGGACCCTTATTTCGGCATTAATCTTGTTAAGCGTTGTTACAACTCCTAACCCTGCTGAAAGTGCAGTTACGCAAAGTGACAACCTTTCATTCACCGAACTTTCCATGGAACTGGTAAAAGCGGTACGCGATGATAAGCCTGTCGAAAACATAACAGAAAAGCTTGCGAACGCTTCGCCGGAAGAATTAAACAAAGAGCTGAGTGATGAAAGCAAAAAGAAAGCTTTTTGGCTGAACATTTATAACGCTTATGTACAGATTCTACTCGGGGAAAATCCGGAATTATTTGAAGATCGAAATAGCTGGTTTGGATATAATTTCTTTACATCCCCGCAGGTTACGGTAGCCGGTAAAGAATTAAGTTTTGATCAGATTGAACACGGTATCATGCGACGATCAAAAATAAAAATATCTCTGGGTTATTTAGACCAATGGTTTCCCGACAAATTTGTTAAAAAGTTTTGGTGGAACAGTATTGACCCCCGAATTCATTTTGCATTGAACTGTGGAGCGGCAAGCTGCCCGCCTATCGCAGTTTACGACCCGGCGCGTGTCAACGAACAGCTTGATATCACTGCAAAAAAATATCTTGAGAATACGACCGATTATAATCCCGATTCGGGAGTCGTAACAGTGAACAGGCTCATGAGCTGGTTTCGTGCCGATTTTGGCGGTAAAGAAGGTGCCATAGAAATGCTTAAAGAGTATGAGGTTATACCGAAAGATGCGAATCCCACCATTGAATTTAAAGAATATGACTGGACACTCGATTTAGGAAATTATCAGGATATTTAGCTAGAGTTCGTGCCTTTACTGATACGTTTCGAGTAATCATTTTTTCCATTAGGTAACGGGATGCTTATTTTAAAAGCAATAAGGGGATATTCCTAAAAAACGGATAACCATTTAGCTGAAAATAAGCATGGAATTTGATGCTCAATTCTGGAGTATAGTGAAAGTCGCGGGAGCAATGCTGCTTGGCGGCTTTATCGGGCTCGAGCGTGAGATTGCCGGGAAGCCTGCGGGGCTGAGAACACACATGCTCGTTACCGGTTCATCAGCCCTGCTGGTTGTGCTGGGAGACTATATGATACAGTATTACGGCAGTAGTTCATTTATTGAAGCCATCCAGACAGACCCAATCCGTATTATTGAAGCTATCGTTACCGGTATCAGTTTCCTGGGGGCCGGTACCATTATATTTCGCAGTGGGGAGGAGGTTGTTGAGGGACTAACGACCGCCGCCTCTATACTATTTGCATCGGCCATAGGCATAGCAGTGGCACTTGATCAATTCTTAATGGCTGCCGTTTTAACGCTGATGGTTATCATGATTCTTTTTGCCCTGGGCTATATTGAGGGCTGGATTAAAAGTCTCCGAGAGCGCCTTCCATAACCAAATATCAGCTTTTCCTTGAATAAAAAGGTCCTAAAACTGGCAATCCCCAATATTATCAGCAACCTCTCCGTGCCGCTGCTGGGGGCTGTAGACACCGCACTGGTGGGGCACCTGGATGAAGTGTATTACCTTGGTGCCATTGCACTCGGGGGCATGATATTCAATTTCATATTCTGGGGATTCGGCTTTCTTCGAATGGGTACTACGGGTATTACCGCGCAGGCCTTCGGCGAACAGAACAAGACCGAAAGCGTCATGACCCTGGTTCGGGCACTGCTCGTGGCAGGGGTCTTTAGTTTTTTGATTCTGCTGCTGCAGGTATGGATAGCCGACCTGAGTTTCTGGCTGGTAGAAGCAACACCGGAAGTGGAGCGTTTCACGAGAATCTATTTCGACATCCGGATATTTACCGCGCCGGCTACCCTGGGGCTGTACGCCATAAACGGGTGGTTTTTAGGAATGCAGAATGCCCGTTATCCCATGATCGTTACGGTTGTTCTGAATATCCTGAATATAATATTGGATGTGTTTT
This sequence comes from Halalkalibaculum sp., assembly GCA_035269475.1. Taxonomy (GTDB): domain Bacteria; phylum Bacteroidota; class Rhodothermia; order Balneolales; family Balneolaceae; genus Halalkalibaculum. The sequence continues at coordinate 1,133 of DATFJD010000367.1, read as the reverse complement.
TTGTGTATTCCCTGAATATGAACGTAGCCGGGGTGGCCTGGGGTACACTGATAGCCCGTTATGTAGGGCTTGCGCTGGCCATCGTTCTCCTGCTGGTGAAGTACAAAAGCTGGCTGATTGCCTATGTGAGGGAAAAGATTCTGGACCTGGATCCGCTGAAAAAATTCTTCACCGTGAATCGCGATATCTTTATTCGAACACTCTGCCTGATTTTTACATTTTCGTTTTTCACGGCCAAATCTGCAGAATTCGGCAATGTTATCCTGGCGGCCAATACCATACTGCTGCAGCTCTGGATGATTGTTTCCTATGGGGTTGACGGTTTTGCTTTTGCCGCCGAAAGCCTGATCGGCCGTTATAAAGGTTCCGGCGAAAAGGAAAAGCTGAAATCTGCGGTTACCTACTGCTTCTTTTGGGGAATCGGTATCGGCTTTACGGCCTCTTTGGTTTATGCTTTATTTGATCTATCGATACTGTCCATTTTTACCGACCAGCAAGAGGTCATCAAAATGGCACTGGTTTTCTGGGGCTGGACGGTAGCAGGTCCGGCAGTGAGCAGTTTTTGCTACATCTGGGATGGCATATTCATTGGGGCTACCGCTACCGTGCCCATGCGAAATTCTATGATTATAGCTACGGTGCTGGTGTTTCTGCCTGTATACGCTTTAGGCGTTTCTTATTTCGGCAATCACGCTATATGGCTGGCCCTAACCCTGTTTATGATTGCACGCGGTGCTACTCTTACAGCTTATGCCCCTAAATATATTCTTAAGTACTAACTCAGACTATCTGCCATTAAGTTAAACCCTGCAAATTTCGCAGATATTTTTTAATGTTGATCTGCTGAGATCAGCGCGCTCTGCGGGTAAATACAGAGAGTATGCAACTACTGTTGATAAGATGTTTTACCTCTTATCTTATGGTTGGCACACGCTGGTTACCCTTTAACAGTAAAATCAAACCGTACTATGAAGAGCCGGTTTTCTAAACAGTCGGAATTATATGCCGAGTATAGGCCCGGTTATCCGGATGCTTTGTTTGAATTTATTTTCAGCCACCTGCATAGAAAGGAGACAGCCTGGGATGCTTGTACCGGAACAGGGCAGGTTGCATCGGTTTTATCAGGTAATTTC
>DATFJD010000366.1:0-11291 GCA_035269475.1 Halalkalibaculum sp. | reverse complement strand
AATTTGTTGTTCCCCAGCCAGGTGTGGGAGATCAACTGTGTATTTTCATCCTGAAGAAGAAGGGAACGTACAGCTTTTACATCAGGATGAATCTCGAAAGCAAGGGAAAGGATGCGCTGCTTGTCACTTAGAACATCAATGGCAAAAGGCTGAGTGTTATTGGTTTCCGTCCATTCTCCTTCAAGGGAGGGAATGGAAATCTCAAATTGCTGAAGCCCTTCTTCCTCAAGATTCAAATCAAAGTTAAGGGTATGGGAAGTCCTGTTTTTAACAGGGCTGACCGTTTGACGCTGCAGCGTTTCTGAACCCTTTTTGAGTTCGACCTGAAAGTTACTTCCGGCAAAACCATTCGTAGTTATTCTAGCTTCCACTTGATGAAGGGTTTCAACATATCCTGTACTATTTGATGTTATTTCTTCAACAACCAGGTCTTTTTGTTCTACGGTGTCTCCAAGTGCTATCGTCATTACCGGCACTGAAACGTTTCCTGACTCAAACACCGGATTACGTCCCTGGTTAAAAATGCCGTCAGTAATTAATATGGCACCTGAGATGTCATTAGCCCGGTTTTTAATGGCTTCAATTCCACTATAAATATTGGTTCGTGAATCATTTAGCGGCAGGGAGTCTAATCCGGCCGGTTCAACGTTGCTTCCCATAGAAAATGCTTGGTATGAAACCTGGGTGGTGTCCCTAAATCCAAGATCATTGATGACTTTTTGGTAAGATTCACGGCCTTCATAGCTGCCTTTTGTGATGGAAGTACTCTCGGAATTATCCCATAGGACCATTATTTCCGGTTTTTCAAAACGGGTCTCTTCCGCCCTATAATAGGGATTGATTAACAGGGCCAGCAGGATTAAAAAAACAAGGCTTCTCAGCGTAATAAGGCTGTACCTGGCAATAGGTGAAATCGACTTAAGGTCACGGTACGACCACCAGCTAAGCGTGGTCGTCAGCAGGAAAAGGATTAGATACAGCCATACGGGCAGATTTGTTTGAAAGCCTTGAAAAATGAAATCCACAGCAAAACTTCTCTATTTGTTATGATCGATAAGCATCTCAATAAGCTTGTCGGAAGTCAATCCTTCAGCTTCAGCGGCATAATTATTGACCAAACGATGTCGTAGTACGGGTTTGGCCAATTCTTTAATATCTTCCTCAGTTACGTTATACCTGCCATTCATGAGGGCCCGGGCTTTGCCGCCAAGGATTAAAAACTGGGATGCTCGCGGGCCGGCTCCCCAGCTCATGTACTTATTAATAAAGTCTGGAGCGATCTCTGATTTGGGTCGGCTCATGCCAACCAGTTTTACGGCATAGTTAAGGACGTTTTCAGGAACAGGGACCTCGCGAACAAGATCCTGCAGTTCCAATATCTGCTTTGCGCCAAGAACAGCCCGAACAGTTTCTTGTTGCCTGGAGGTAGTCTGGCTTACAATATCCATCTCTTCCTCAAGACTGGGATAGTCCAGCCATAAATTAAACATGAATCTGTCGAGTTGAGCCTCCGGGAGGGGATAGGTTCCTTCCTGTTCTATTGGATTTTGGGTGGCCAAGACAAAGAAAGGAAGGTCCAGGTCATATTGGGTCCCGGCAGCGGTAACATGATACTCCTGCATTGCTTCAAGAAGGGCCGCCTGTGTTTTGGGCGGGGTCCGGTTTATCTCATCTGCCAGGATGATATTGGCGAAGACCGGTCCCTTTACAAACTTGAAAGCTTTTTTACCCGTTTGCCGGTCATCTTCAATGATTTCCGTACCTGTGATATCACCGGGCATTAAATCCGGGGTAAACTGTATGCGGCTGAAACTCAGATTCAGGGTCTGGGCTACTGTTCGTATCAGCAGAGTTTTAGCAAGGCCGGGGACTCCAATGAGCACGCAATGACCGCGAGAAAAGAGGCTGATAAGAAGGCGGTCAATAATTTGTTTCTGACCGACCACCATCTTGGAAATTTCACCTTTTATATTGTTTACCGATTCCTGGAAGAAGTCTACAGCTTCAACAGGTTCTTGGGGTATGGTGCTCATATTTTAAATGTTAAGACTGTTCTACATTCTCCGGGATAGGAATTTTATATTCTATATAAACTTGTTCCTTAAGATTTTTTATCCATTGCGATAGGATACGGTACTGCTTCTGTTGTAAAGCAACCTCTTTTATCCTCTCATAATCTTGCTCCAGGTTTGCGACGTGTTCAGGAACGCTTTTGTCTAGTCGTACGATCCGGTAAGCTTTCTTGGTATTATTCTGGCTGCCGATATTAAACTGCTTGGGTTCAGATATATTCCCTTCTTCCTCAAGCAGCAGGACAATACGGTACAGAGCGGGATCGAGCTGATTCAGTGGTATCAAACGCTCTCCGGATTGCGGATTCAGTATTCGGCCGCCTTGAGGAGCCGTATTTGGATCTTCGGAATGCTCTCTGGCAAGTCCGGCAAAAGTAACATCTTCGTTGGTTAACACACTGTCACGATACTGTTTTAGCTTATCTATCGCCGCCTGATCGTCATAATTTTCCTCATCCATGCTGATCAGTATGTGACTGGTATCAATCTGGTCGCCTTGACGTTTATTCAGGCGTATAATATGATATCCGAAGGAGGTTTGAACGACCTTAGAGATTTCGCCCGGCTGGAGAGCAGCAGCGGCAGCTGAATATTCCGGCACCAAATCATTAATGGGTATCATTCCCAGTTTTCCGCCCGAGGGCGCCGACGGGCCGTCACTGTGCCGGCGAGCCAGCTCTTCCAGTGTTTTTCCGTGATTCAAAACTGAATCTCGAAGTTGTCTTGCCAACTTAAGTGCCTCTTGCTGTGCATTTTCCAGTGGAGGAGGGGTAGCTACTATCTGGGAAACGGCTACACGTTCGGGAATCGTTGGGAGGGAATCCCTGGGAATACGTTCAAAATAATCTCTTACTTCAGGACGGGTAATGTCAATATTATTGATCTTCTGGCGCCTGTATTCACCGACTATCATTTCAGTCCGGTAATCTTCACGTAACTCCGCGCGAAGTTGTACAATGCTTTTGCCAAGTTCGCGCTCAAGTGCGGTTTCCGAGCCTATTTGACTCACATACTGGTTAATTCGATTGTCGATAGCCTGGTTTACCTGCTCATCGGTAACAATGACCGAATCTTCCTTGGCCCTGTCCAGCAGAACATAACGTTCTACCATCTGGTTTAACACCGAATACCACATACCCTTATCAAAGGTAGGGGCTTGGTTATTCTGTTGCCTCATTTGCATCATATAGTCGGTCACCTGCTGATCGACATCGGATTTCAGAATAACATGGTCATTTACAACCGCCACAATCTGGTCAAGTGTCTCTCCGCCTGATTGATTTTGTGCGAGTAATGAGGTTGAAAACAGAAGTAAAAAAATCAGCGAAAATGATAGGCTGTGGATCTTATTCATTAGTTTCGTTGTTTTGTAGGGTATCAGCACTGCTGGGTTGAATTTCATTATTTGTTTGTGAAACGTTATAAGTGTCGACTTCATTATTCGACCGGGCTTTAAGATAAAGATTCTTTACGTATGAACTGAAATGTCTTCGTCTTTTATCTAACAGTAACCAGTCTTTAATTTGTTCCATCAGCCAATCTAGATCAGGATGTTCTCCCTTGGCCCGTGATTCCATAAGCTGCACAAAATGGTAATTGGCATTGACTCTCTGGATCGGAGAGATTTCACTCTGACCGATGATTTTTAAATAGCGGTTCATGATGCTGATATCAGAAGCCGCCATTGAAATCGGCCAGAATTGTTCAGATTCCGTAATCTTAGCTTCCGCATTCAAGCTGTATTCCCGGGCTACCTCAGGCCATGGAACCGCCTGCATGAGTTCGCGTTTGGCTGCCCGGGCCGATTCAATGTCTTCGGCGATAAGGTGGCGAAACTGTACGAAACGTTCATTGAGGACAAACTGATCTTTATGAGCCTGGTAATAGTTACGTGCCTCCTCATCGGTTACTACCAGCTTTTCTTCATAATCACTGATTACCGCTTCTTTCAGGGCTTGGGTTAGTACTTCTTGCTGTGCCTTCTGTATTTTATTCTGAACCTCGCTGTTCTGCCTGAGCTGTAGCCGCTCGGCCTCCTGCAGCATCAGCCGGTTCTCTATCCATGTTTCGCGATAAGCTTTAAGCGCACCTATGCTGTCTTCCTGCAGCATAAAGTCAGGTATCTGATTGCGTGCGTGATCTAAAGTTAAATACTCATTGCCAACTCTTGCCAGTCTTTTTATCTCATCTCCTGAATGTGGCGTATTACAAGCCGATATAAACAGTATAGCCAGCCCGAAAATCGCAATCAGATTCGAATGTGTTAAATTTGTTTTGCTCATATATAAGCTGTGTTCATGCTTCGGTTGAGCCGGCGCATGAATCAATCAGTTGTTAATAAAATATTTAGACACCGTCTAAAGTAAGAAATATACGGGTAATGATGTTAACTGCAGGTAATCAGAACAACATCCCGGCGATAGTTGCCGTCATTAAATTGGCCATGGTTCCGGCAATTACCGCTTTGAGACCAAGCTGTGCCAAATCGGACTTACGGCTGGGCGCCAGTCCGCCGATACCCCCGATCTGAATTGCAATAGATGAAAAATTTGCGAACCCGCAAAGGGCAAAGGTAGCCATGGTTACCGTTTTTTGTGATAGAATATTATTGCCAACCATATCTGAAAGCTGAAGGTATGCCACAAACTCATTCAATACCACCTTTGTACCCAGCAATGACCCCATACTGGTTGCATCCGCCCAGGGTACGCCGACGACATAGGCGATGGGAGCCAGGATCCATCCCAAAATGGTTTCGATTCTCAGGTCTCCGCCGGGTATAAGAGTGTTGATCCCGGTAATGCCTCCAAACCATTGGAAAAAGTAATTCCCCATAGCAAGTAAAGCTATGAAGGCCAATAACATGGCACCTACATTTGCAGCCAGCTTCAATCCGGTTCCGGCTCCGCTTGCTGCGGCATCAATCCCGTTTGCATCGGTCTTTTCGATTTCGATATTGACATTTCCCTTGGTGGCAGGTTCGCCTATTTCAGGGAAAAACATTTTAGCAATAACCAGTGCGGCCGGTGCCGCCATCAGGCTGGCACCCAGCAGCTGCTCGGCAAATAGTAACCGGCCTACATCAAGAGCTACATCATTCGCCTGGGCATAGGCATTTCCAAGCATCTGCACATATGCCGCCATTACGCCCCCAGCTATCGTGGCCATTCCCCCGGTCATGACAGCCATAAGCTCGGAACGGGTCATTTTCTTTATATAGGGCTCAACAACAAGAGGCGCCTCGGTTTGTCCGACAAAAATATTGGATATAACTGAGAGGGATTCGGCACCGGAGGTTCCCATCAGCTTCTGCATTCCTTTAGCCATATATTCTACAATACGCTGCAGTATGCCGTAGTGATACAATATGGCCGTGAGCGATGCAAAAAAGATGATAGTCGGAAGAACCTGAAATGCAAAGAAGTTGCCCATGCTTCCTTCCATACCCGGACTTTTCGCCAGGTCACCGAAGATGAACTCGGCACCCTGGGTGGTAAAATCAAGAACAATCACAAAAAAGGAGGATACCCAGCTGAAAAAGGCTTTAGGCCATCCCAGGGGTGACCAGTATTCGGCCATATCCCTGCCTTTAAGGATAAATACAGCAAGTATAAACTGAATGCCGAGCCCGGTTGCCACCATACGCCAGTTAATGCGCTTCTTATTTGAACTGAAGGCATATGCTATTCCTATGATGGCAGCCATGCCAATTAAACCGCGGATAATATCCATTAAAGCTCTCTATCTTTAGATTTCTCTTCCAGTTTGGGATGGTGAAATTTTTCGATCGGTTTACCTCTTCGCTTGTCTACAGGAGGGCGGAAGCAGTGCCGGGCTCGTGGTTCATAAGCTTCATTTTCTCCAACCAGTACCCGGTCTGTGCTGTCCACAACACGCTGTGAATAGTGGGCCATCATGCCGCTTTCGGCACAAATGGCGTGAAGCTTGGTGACATATTCGGCTATTGCCAGCAATTTGGGCATAGGTTCAAAAGGGCGGCCCTCAAAATCCATATCCAGGCCCGCACAGATTACTCTTTTGCCGTCATTGGCAAGGGTATTGGCTACTTCTACCACGCGATCGTCAAAAAATTGGGCCTCATCTATACAAACCACCTTGGCACCTGAGGTGAGTAATATAATCTGGTCTGCAGTATCCACAACAATACTTGGAAGGGCATTTTCATTATGAGACACAATCTCATCTTCACTGTAACGATTGTCGATTGCAGGCTTGACGATGATTACTTTTTGTCCCGCAATGTGCGAACGCCTGGCCCTTCTAATCAGCTCCTCGGTTTTCCCGCTGAACATGCCACCGCAAACCACTTCAATCCATCCGGTCTGCTGAGGTACAAATGAGGGTTCATTGAGCATAAATTATTCGTGGCATCTTTTATATAGTGATTTACAAAACAGTGAATATATCTGTGTGGGCTTTAAAATGAAAAGAAGAAATTCATTTAATTAGATTAGGTCATTAAGTATGGAAACTTTGTAAAGCACGGGAGAAATAGAAAGAAGCAGCAATTGGATTATTATATCACTGGTTCTTCAAAAATTTAATAGAGAGGCGGTTAAATTCGTTGGGCTGCTCGACATTGCAGACATGTCCGCACTTGTCGATTACTTGTAAAACAGACTGTTTGTGTTCCGATACTATTTTTTTGACAGGAGGGAGGAAAAGGTAATCTTCGCTACCCATTACATATAGCGTAGGAATGGGTAATTCTTTTTCCCGGAAGTAGCGCAGCAGCGGGTTGATTTCCTTTGTCATGTTAAACCACTTCAGAAACTCTTTCTGATAAAGCTTTTTAGCCTCACGGATAAAAAGAAGCCTGGACTCCGAATGGCGCTTCCTGGGTAAAATTATCCACGCAAAAAGCTTATAGAGCCACATAAAAGGCACAACTTTTTTGAACATATGTCCCACCCAGACGAGAAAGCGCGACCGGATATTCAAACGCGTTACGGCTCCGCTCATTACAAGGGATTCAACCCGGTCCGGGTCAATTTCTCCGATAGTACGGATAATAATAGTTCCCAGGGATACCCCGACAAAATGAGCTTTTTCTATACCGGCCTCGTCAAGTACATTCAGTATATCTTTACTGATAAGCTGGAAGGTATATTTGTCCTCATAGTATTTCTGCATGAGATCTTTCGACTTGCCATGCCCCCTGAGATCCACAAGTAAAACATTGAAATGCTTTTTATAAGCTTTGATCTGCTTAAACCAGATAGACGAGCTTCCACCTGCTCCATGAACAAAGACCACCCAGTCTTTTTCCTGTCCTAAATAATATGTCTGATAGTGTAACATGTTTTGATCCTAATATAAGAAACTAATTAAACGCCTGAAGCTGGAGGAAAGTTTCAACCTTAGAAGGTATTAGTTTTGATTATAATCGCAAATTACTATACAAAACCTTAACATTCGGCAATTTCTGTTAATAATTTCAATGGCTTTACACCGGTATCCATTAATTTAAATCAATTTTTCCCATGAATAAGTTTCTAGCTGTATTTTTTGTCCTGGCCATTACCTTCAGTGCACAAGCCCAGGAAAACGAAAAGAAGTGGGATGTAAGTGATCCCGGTGGCCCATACAAAGATGTTTCCCTCTCTACTAACGAGGGAACATGGATGAATATTGACATAAGCCCTGACGGTAAACGCATCGTATTTGATATGCTGGGAGACATTTTTGTCATGCCGGCAGAAGGAGGAGAAGCCAAAGTGCTGAGAAGCGGTATGGCCTATGAAATACAGCCAAGATTCAGTCCTGATGGAAATCAAATTTTATTTACCAGCGATGCAGGTGGAGGGGATAACATTTGGGTCATGAACAGTGACGGATCTGAAGCCAGGCAAATCACCTCAGAAGATTTCAGGCTGTTAAACAATGCTGCCTGGTCTCCGGACGGCAACTATTTCGTAGCCAAGAAACATTTTAGTTCAACACGCTCACTAGGTTCCGGAGAGCTATGGCTTTACCATATCAGCGGGGGTTCCGGTGTACAACTGGTTGAAAAGCCGAACGACCAGCAGGATCTCGGGCAGCCGTTTATATCTCCGGATGGACGTTATGTGTATTACAGCCAGTCGGTGTACCCCGGCGGATATTTTCAGTATAACAAGGATCCCAACAGCCAGATATACGTCATAAATCGTTACGATAGGGAAACCGGTGAAATAAAACGTATTACCGGCGGCCCCGGCGGTGCCATAAGCCCGACCATATCACCGGACGGCTCTAAGATGGCTTTTGTTCGACGTGTAAGGACTAAGAGCGTCTTATTTGTACGCGACCTCGACTCCGGCATAGAAAAGCCCGTATATGCAAATCTCAGCAAAGACCAGCAGGAAGCTTGGGCTATATTCGGCCCATATGTAAATATTGACTGGACGCCGGATAACCGCCATCTCGTTTTCTGGTCAAATGGCAAGATCAATAAATTGAATATTGAGACACTCGAGTCTGTGGTTGTACCTTTTCAGGTTGAAGTGACGCATAAATTGGCTTCGGCCGCACGATTTAAGCAAGATCCGGCGCCGGATACATTTACGTCAAAAGCAATTCGACATGCCATAACAGCACCTGGAGGTGACTATATTGTCTTTAATGCAGTAGGTTATCTTTGGAAAAAGCAGCTTCCAAATGGAAAGCCTGTACGGTTAACAGATGGGAAAGGTTATGAATATGAGCCAAGCTTCTCAAAGGACGGCAATAAGTTAGTGTATGTTACCTGGAGTGATTTAGAGAAAGGAAAAATCATGATTCTGGATTTGAATTCAAATAATGCCGTTCCAAAAGCGGTAACTTCCAAGAAAGCCATATACAGAGAGCCGTCTTTCTCGCCGGACGGGTCGAAGATACTCTTTCGCAAAGAGGATGGGAATAACCACCAGGGGCATGCCTATACCACCGATCCCGGAATTTATATTATGCCGGCAGGCGGTGGTGATATGAAGCGGGTTATTGAAAATGGGACTAAACCACAATTCAATACTAAAGGTGACAGGATCTACTTCCTGGGAGGCTCATATTTGGATAATGCGTTCAAGAGTGTTGACTTAAGCGGGAATAATGAACGTACCCATTTCACCAGTAAATACGGAAATCACTTTGTAGTCAGTCCGGATAATAAGTGGGTTGCCTTTAATGAGCTTTTCAAGGTATATATTGCCCCTATGCCTGAGGCAGGGACAGCCATAGCTTTAAGTGCGGATACCAAAGCTATTCCGGTAACGCATGTGGCCAAAGATGCAGGCATTAACCTCCACTGGTCCGGCAACAATAATAGCCTTTCCTGGACACTGGGTGACAAATACTTCTCAGTTCAGCTGGCAGAAGCCTTTGACTTTCTCGAAGGCAGCGCTGATAGAGAGCTGCCGATTCCGACCAAAGAAGGTATTGAAATCGGACTTCAGATAAAGTCAGATAAACCTAACAGTACCATAGCTTTAACCGGAGCTAGGTTAATAACAATGAACAGTGAAAAAGAGGTTATTGAAAATGGAATAGTTCTGGTTAAGGATAACCGAATTGAGTTTATCGGGCAGCCGGGAGAGCGTGATATACCGTCGAATGCCACTGTAATAGACCTTGATGGCAAAACTATAATGCCGGGTATCATCGACGTTCATGCTCATATAGGCAACTTCCGGGAAGGGCTGGACCCGCAGCAGCAGTGGGAATACTTCGCAAATCTGGCTTATGGTGTAACTACGGCACATGACCCTTCGGCCAATACCGAAATGATTTTTTCACAGTCCGAGAAAATAAAAGCCGGAAATACAGTTGGGCCGCGTGTATTCTCTACCGGAAGAATACTCTATGGGGCAGAGGCTGAGTTTAAAGCAGTCATCAATGATTATGAAGACGCAAAGTCAGCTATCAGGCGCACTAAAGCTTTCGGCGCTTTCTCGGTCAAAAGCTATAACCAGCCCCGCAGAAACCAGCGACAACAGGTTATGAAAGCTGCCAGGGAACTTGAGGTGTTGGTGATGCCGGAAGGTGGATCTACATTTACCCATAATATGAGTATGATCCTTGACGGGCACACCGGTATAGAGCATAATATTCCCATTTATCCGGTTTATAAGGATGTTAAAACACTGTGGAGCAATAGTAACACCGGGTATACTCCCACACTGGTAGTCAACTATGGCAGCGTAAGCGGTGAATATTACTGGTATCAGAATTCAAAGGTTTGGGAAAAGAATCATTTACTGAAATATACGCCACGTTCAGTAATTGATCCGCGTTCGAGGCACCGAACGATGATTCCACAAGAAGAGTATGAAAATGGACATATCCTTAGCGCTGCAATGGCTAAGGAGCTACTCAGAGAGGGAGTGAATGTTAACCTGGGAGCTCACGGACAGTTACAGGGACTGGGTGCGCATTGGGAACTTTGGATGTTTGAACAAGGACGCATGTCAGAAATGGAGGCATTGCAGGTTGCCACAATTAATGGGGCCCGATACCTGGGCATGGACCATGAACTGGGTTCTTTGGAGAAGGGCAAGCTTGCTGACCTGATCATTTTGGAAGGGAATCCACTTGAAGATATCAGGGCAACAGAGAATGTTACACACACAATGGTTAACGGTCGCCTCTATGATACGGCAACTATGAATGAAACAGGCAGCAGGGAAAAAGAACGACTTCCTTTCTGGTGGGAACAGGAGGGGTATAATGGTCAGTTTGACTGGCATGCCCAAACAGATGCCCACGGCCACGTTCAATGCAGCTGCGGGGTGCATATAGAACGATAGGCAGTGTTGCCATTAAATAAAATATCGACCCGGGCCGCCGGCTGTAGGTTCGGGTCTTAACCGCAAAATCAAGGTTTAATTATTCTTCAGGTAAAGTGATTGTTCCATTAAATCTTGGTGCGCCTATATAAGGGGACTTGAATAAGCTTTGGGTTTATTCCACGAAATTTAGCCATCTCAGGGATTTAATCCGACCAGTGAATTATATATTAGGCTTCTACAAGATGGCTATTCTTTAGAGGTTTTTATTCGTTCATCAAATCTTCTATTTCTTTCATTTTCTCACCGAAGAGTTGCCAGTTCCCATCTCTCAATGCCTGCTGGGCTTCACTCCATAAGGATCTAAACTCTTCTAACTGGGGTGAGGTGGCAGTTTGAACAGGCCTCTTTGCCGCCGCCTGTAGTGTATCAGGACGAGTTACGTTCTCGGTAGCTG
>DATFJD010000365.1:0-2775 GCA_035269475.1 Halalkalibaculum sp. | reverse complement strand
TTAGCAGGAGATCTGTCCGACGGCCAAACCATCGAGACCGTTCAGGGAGAAGATATCACGGTCAGTATTGACGGTGAAGGAAACGTAACGCTGAACGGATCTGTGAACGTCATTGAAGTTGACCGACAAGGTACCAATGGCGTGGTACATGTCATCGACGGCGTTTTAGTACCGCCCAGCTTCAATTAATTTGACTCCTAAACCTGGGTAACATGGGTTAAGCCCGTCTCATTGTGAGACGGGCTTTTTTTATTTCGGAGAGTATCCATTTTTATCAAATCATTTCATCTTAGAGCATCGTGCTATTCACTATGGCCGGAAAGGGATACTACGCTCAATAATCCAGATTCAGCAGGTGCTTTAATGAAGTTAGATGAATTAGTACTACCTCATTTAATGACATTAAAAGTCTGGTCTGGCTCCAGGGCAAGTACCGATTCCGTCATCAGGTTAATTAGAGCATTGACATCTTTCATCGAAGCCATCTCTACAGGCGAGTGCATATACCGCAGCGGGAGGGAAATCAGCGCGCTTGCGATACCGGTTTTCTGGTAGAAAATGCTGTCAGTGTCGGTACCTGTCCGGACGCTTGTTGCTTCATGCTGAACATCGATTTCCTTGTTTTTGCTAACTCTTTCCAGAAAGTCTACAATTTTTGGGTGGTTCGCCCCGCCATGCTGCAGAACCGGCCCTTTTCGCAGCTTAACCAGCCCGTGCTGCTTGTTATCAATGCCGGGCGTATCCGTAGCATGGGTTACATCCGTGACAAGAGCCATGTCCGGCTCCAGGCGGTAACTCATCATACGGGCTCCGTATCCGCCTACCTCCTCCTGCACCGAGTTCAGTGCCATTACATTGACCTTCAAATCCTCCCTACGCTGCTGCAGGTTCTGCAGTACGCGAGCTATCATGAAACCGCCGATCCGGTTGTCCAGGGCACGGCCGGTTATAATGTCATCAGAGAGGTATTCGTAATCATCGCTATACGTAATGGGATCACCGATCTGGACCATCTTCAAGGCTTCCTCCCTGTTTTTCGCACCAATATCTACGTATATATCTTTCCATTCCGGCTGCTTCCCGCCGCCGTTCTTGTTATCCTGCAGGTGAATAGCCGTATTCCCTACGACGCCCGAGACAATACCGTCCCTGCTGTGAATAAACACGCGTTTCGCCCGGGCAATGGTAGAATCACTGCCACCCAGCTTATTGATGAACACGTAACCTTCATCCGTTATGTGCTGAACAATCATACCGATCTCATCACAGTGTGCCTCAAGCATTACAGTAATGACATCAAAACTTGTATTTAATTTGGCGACGGCCGATCCGTATGTATCGGTTTGAACTTCATCGGCAAACTCTTCTACATAATTTTTCCATACCTTCTGGCCCGCCGATTCAAATCCCGTCGGGCTGGGGGTTACCAGCAATTCTTCCAAAAAATCGAACTCTGCAGATTCATCCATAATGGTCTGTTAAATTACTTTTCATGATTTTGCTAGAATATACAAATTCAAAAATGATCAGCTAAAAAACTTTTAGGAAATGATTTTTGAAATAAGCTAAAAGATCGCATTTTTTATCAAATTTTAAGATGCCCTTATTACATGCACAAACCCGAATATCAGGAAGATCAATTCCCTCACTGGTTCACACAGAATATACGTTTCAGAGACCTTGATCCTTTGAACCACGTCAATAACGCTATCTTCAATACCTATTACGAGGAAGCCCGGATCAGCTTTATACAGGTTGTGCCGGAACTTGCCGGACAAATTAAGAATGGCTACAGTTTCGTACTTGCAAATATTTCAATCAGTTACCTGAAGCCTGTCACCTACCCCGCGCAACTGCTGATAGGCTCGGGAGTTAAAAAGCTGGGAAATTCAAGCATTACCAGTTTCCAGGCTATATACGATAAGGAAAGTAAAGAGCTGGCCTCCACGGCAGAGGCTTCAGGAGTGTGGTTTAACCTGGAAAAGCAGCGCCCCAGCTGGCTACCCGAAATAAAGGAGAAAGAGAAGTATATGGTAGATTTTTAATTTACTATGAATACTATTATCAAACACACCCTAGCCCTTCCTAAGGCTTTAGGGAGGGGGTTTAGTCTATCAAATGGTGAAGAACTTTAATTCCATTACTGAATTAGCAAGAAAGCTGAATAGTAATTCTACACAAGCTGAAAGAAAATTATGGCATAAAATCTGAAAGAAACAGCTGAATAATTGTAAATTTCTTCGCCAGCATCCTATTATTTATAAAGAAGAATCTAATGGGGAACTTAGGTTTTTTATTACTGACTTTTACTGTTCGAAAATGAAACTTGTTATTGAGCTTGATGGAAGAATCCATCGAAACCAAAAACATTACGACCAAAAAAGAGATGTAATCCTTAAGAAGAAAGGGTTAAAAGTATTACGTTTTGAAAATCATGAACTTAATAACATTGAAAAAGTTATAAAGAAAATCTTAACGCATCTGTCCTAATCATCCCTCTCTGATTTTTCGAGAAGGGCTTTGGGTGGGTATAAAAATAACCATGGACAAGAGTACTCAATACAAAATTTTCAACGATCCTATTCATGGCTTCATTACGGTGCCAAAAGGCATCATTCTGCAGCTTATCGATCATCCCTATGTACAGCGCTTGCGTCAGATTAAACAGATGGGACTTGGCTACCTGGTTTTCCCGGCGGCCGAACATTCCCGTTTTTCACACGCGCTGGGCGCCATGGAACTGGCCCAGAGAACGCTTAACAATCTCAGGGAAAA
>DATFJD010000364.1:0-3667 GCA_035269475.1 Halalkalibaculum sp. | reverse complement strand
ATCGCCCGGCAGCTTCTCGGTACTGCCGCCCAATGAGTTTGCGCTTCAGCAGAATTATCCGAATCCATTCAACCCTACTACCACTATACCTATCAACCTTGCACAGAATAGCCGGGTGACGCTGACAATCTATGATGTGCTGGGCCAAAAGGTACTGGAGCCAATTTTTGA
Organism: Halalkalibaculum sp.; assembly: GCA_035269475.1. Lineage (GTDB taxonomy): Bacteria > Bacteroidota > Rhodothermia > Balneolales > Balneolaceae > Halalkalibaculum. The sequence goes on along the minus strand of DATFJD010000364.1, from coordinate 3,496 downwards.
GGATGAATTTATTGCCGGCACCTTTAATACAAGCATCAACCTTTCTAACCTTGCCAGCGGGGTTTATATCTACCGGGTGGTGGCTACGCCAACCGGCGGCAATAGCGAAGCCTTTGTTGAGACGAGAAAAATGACGCTGGTTAAGTAAATTAAGCTATTATTCCTTCCGCCGCAGAGCGGCGGAAGGAGGCTATTTAGGCCAGCCACAGACAAGAAAGAATCCGTTAACACCCGTGCAAATCTGCGGCTTAAGAATGCTCAGGCGTACCATAGGCCCGCAGCATAGTATCTTGAATAAAGCCATTAGGAGATCCCTGTCTGCGCAGGGATGACGACCGGTTTTTTATGTAGGTTTGACCAGGTTTAATTTTGAACTGCCTATTCCTATTACCCAATCCCGTAAAATCTGTGTAAATCTGTGGCTAAAATGAAGGTATTCCGAATAGATTGTCCCACGGATGTACGCAGAGATAATCGCTACGAATCAGTGCAGATCTGTGGCTAAAAATCAGGTCCACTCTTCGATGAGCTGTTCGAACTCTTTTTGCTGTTCTTCGGTCTTGTTATCCGCATACCATTTATGCAGCTTCTCTGCCCACTCTTCCTTGGATATTTCGGGATCGTCTTTCCACTGCATCGCCTTTTCCTGAATGACCGCGGGACGAGGGCCCCAGGTACCAATCTCTTCCAGGCTTTCTGCATCCAGGCAAACCAGTTTTGGGATGGAACGGCTTCCGTCAGTCAGATACTGATCCATAATCTCCGGGTGCTCGTCACGCAGGATGAATTTCAATTCTATATTAGGAGCGGCTTCTGCCATCTTATTAATAGCCGGTATGTTTTGAGCGGCATCACCACACCACCCTTCCGTAATGACCAGCCAGATCCAATTGCTTCCTAAATTTTCAAGTTTTTCTTTCAGTGATTCATTTAAAGAGATCTGCTTATCCTGCCGTTTCATCCGCTGGACATTCATCCGGGTATAATGAATAATTTCTTCTGAATCCTTATCTCCGGTAGTCCGCCCTCTTTCAAGCAGCTTGTCTATAAGCTCCCGGTACTGGCGATAAGTGAATGCTTCTTCAATGAGCTCTCGGGTGATATGCTTTTCTGTAGTTGTATCCATGTTTACTGTTTGTTCCTATTCTGTTAAATGATAGATAGTTTGATGGGGTTTAAGCTGATTATCTTACATCAACAACACATCCAAGCCTGTAACTATTCCAAGGCCGGTATGCTTTATCAAAAGGATGAAGAGAATAAAAGCAACAAATAAAAGGGAGGTACTAAATTTAATGCGCATAACCAGCTCGTAGTCATCTTTTTCTGCAGTCAGCTGCAGTATTTTATTCTGTACCCGGTAACCAATACCGAAACCGACCAGCAGAAATCCAACAGATAAAATGACATGATCAACAAACAGAGCGCCTGAAATGAGTAAAATTCCGGCGGCAAAAGATATCACAAAGAAATTGAACACTCCTGTAAACCCATACTTTATAGCAAAAGTGCGGTCCCCTCGTTTTCTGTCATCGTCCATCTGGTAAAGCTGGGAAATAGGGTAGAGACTCAGTATGACAAGGGCAACGCCTAAGGCTGCGCAGAGCGTGGATATATTTATTTCATTCATCCCGGCAGAGAGATATCCCATCAAAAAGGAGTTCGTCCCGGTACTTATACCGATGGCTAACAAACTTTTTACAGGTTCTCCCTTCCAGCGTGCATGGGGCGTGGAATAGAGCCAGAATAGCAGCATGCTGAGAGCATAGACAGCAACAAAGGCATTTCCGGCAGGTATGGCAATAAGCAACCCAATCGCCTGCATCAAGATGGACATCATCCACATCCAGCGACTCATGGGAGGCGGATTCTTCAAGCCGCCTATGGGGCCCTCATCTTTATCCCAGTAGGAATTGTAGGCTGTTGCGCCTCCAAAAAGCAGAAGGTGCACGTTGAAAAACTGGATCAGATAAGAGGTCCAGTTTATGGAGGGACTCAAAAAGCCTCCCAGCAAAAATCCGCCTGACAAAATAAAAACCTGGTAATGCCAGCGCAGGTGAAGAATAAAATTCCAGATTTCCTTGCCCGTCGTCGTGTTCGTGCTGTTTCCTTCCAAGCCGGTTGGTTCAATGAATGTTCATTGTTAAGCTTAGTAAAATGGATTTTATCAATCCAGTGAAAGAATCGTATATTTTGTGCCTTATGATTAGCACCGAAACAGAAATGCCGGCTGTACATTCCTACTTAAAGAAAGCTGACTGGAAACGGCAGGTTCAGGCACATAGAAACGCTGTATCAGGCAGAATAGACCGCTACCTGGAACTCAGGCAGCAGCATAGGAAAGACCCTGTGATGGATTTCCTGTTTGAATATTATGCCTTCCGTCCATCACATTTAAGAAGATGGTCGCCGGGCTTCGGCGTTTTGCTGAGAGGCGATAAAACCGATACCTATCCAGATCTGAGCGAGTTATCGGTACATGAGAAAGGAGCATACCTGAATCCCGATTTCTTTCCCGATAAAAGGAAAAGGTCTATACGCTGGATGCTGGGACTGCTGGAACAATCACAGCGAAAGAAGCCTTCCTTCGGCTGTTTCGGGATGCATGAATGGGCGATGGTCTATAAGAAAGAGAATAAGAATATCCGTCATAGCGGCATTCCGCTTCGCATGGACAAGAAGGAACTGGCTGAATTTGTGGAATCCAGGCCTTTGGTTTGCACCCATTTTGATGCCTTTCGCTTTTTTTCCGAACCTGCCAAACCCTTAAACAAGCATGAACTTTCACGGGATTCTTTTACAGACACCGAGCAGGCCGGGTGCATCCATACCAATATGGATCTGTACAAATGGGCTTTTAAAGGCTTTCCGTGGATCTCAAGCAGGGTAATTCTTGAGGCATTCGATTTAGCCGTTGAAGCACGGACTGTGGATATGAAAGCAAGTCCCTATGATCTCAGGGAGTACTCGCTTGAACCGATCATGGTAGAAACTGAGGAGGGCCGCATGGAATACCTGGAAGCTCAGAAGGCGATTTATGAACGGTCAAAGCCGATAAGGGAGAAGCTGATTAAAGAATACAGCCAGCTGAATGATTTTTTTGAGAACTGAACAGGCGTGTGAGGCTTTACCTTTTTTGTTTAAAAAGCCCCGCCTCTCACTAACCGGTCATTTCTGCGCAGGCAGGGTTCCCATAAAGGTGACTCACCTTTTCCCACCAAGTATCCTGAACAAGGCCCGCTACTACAGCCATTATTTCAACATTGCAATTAACTGATTGTTTGATTGTTTCTGTTCCGAGGGAGTTCTGCTCCCGAGGAAATGACAGGGCATGCCGTGCAGTAGGCACGATCTATTTACGGGTACCGGCATAAAAAAGCTGTCGCCCTTGTGAGATCCCGGAACGGAGTCCGGGATGACACTATTTTTGCATTCATGGCCATACTCCGTTCCAAGGGAGTTCTGCTCCCGACGGTGAGGCTAGCTACGCGAACAT
>DATFJD010000363.1:0-3158 GCA_035269475.1 Halalkalibaculum sp. | reverse complement strand
GTAACCTCATTTTGGTATGCAAAATACCTGCTTAGGATAAAAAAGGAGAGGCTCCAAAATAATATATACTGCCCCCATTTTAACAGGGGCAGTTCTCGTAAATTAAAACTTGTGATACTCATATTGTTTCCTTTACGCGGTTATACGTGTATTTTTCACCATAAGCATCAGGTTCTCGGCCATATTTTAATATGAATTTCTTTAAATCTTTACTGGATGCGGTAAGCAAAAAGTTATCTCTTGCCTGTTCATGTTTAATTCTGATCTGTTGATTTCTAATTAATTCTTTCACAAACTCTTCTCTGAATTCATGCAGTATCAGTTTGTCTGTTTCGATCTCCAGTTTCGTAAAAATATGTGTCGGAAATCGAAAGCCGTTTTCATCGATACGGGTTCTGTATAAATCGATAAAGTATTGGGAATCCAGCTGAACCAATCCGGCATAATATATATCCTCAGTTTTACCATTTATACTTTGTATGATATAGTATAAGTTTTCATATCCTTCCTCTATTTCTTCCTTGAGGTCAATTTTTACATCCTCAAGGGTTACAGTAAAATCTGAGGTACTGTCATCATCGCTTTTAAAAAGTCTTTCAGGCAAGTTTTCGCTGTTATTATTCAAATCATTATAACTGAATACATAAAATAACTCTTCTTCATCATCAGATGACCAAACACCGGTTATTTCCTTATGCTGAATAAGATCATCGGGTTCATAAAGTGGATGTACTGATGGAATGCCACACCCGGATAATAAAACTCCAAATAGAAAAAGGATTGGATACGTTAATTTAGATTTCATGGTACTTAGATTATTTAATGTTTAACTGTATCCAAAGTTGAAATAATAAGTGTCTTCATAAACTTTTTTCGATGAATGCTCTCTTTCTTTCGATGAATACGGATTTTGCCACAAGTTTCAAGAATTGAATATAAGTGCTTACCTTCTTCAAAAATCAAAAAGCATAGACCATGAAATACATAGGAGCACATGTCAGTGCAGCCGGAGGTGTGGAAAACGCCCCGCTTCGCGCTGATGAGATAGGAGCAAAGGCATTCGCGCTGTTTACCAAAAATCAGCGCCAGTGGGAAGGGCCGCCGCTGAGCGAAGAGAATATCGAAGGGTTCAAGAAAAACTGTGAAGAACTCGGCTATTCTATGGACCATGTGATGCCGCATGACAGCTACCTGATTAACCTGGGCCACCCGGAAAAGGACAAGCTGCAAAAATCCCGTGATGCCTTCCTGGATGAGATGCAGCGCTGTGAGCAGCTGGGCATCAAACTCTTAAACTTTCACCCGGGCAGCCACCTGAAGAAACATAGCCCCGAAGAGTGCCTGAAAACCATCTCAGAGTCTATCAATTGGGCACTGGATAAGACCGAAGGCGTAACCGCTGTTATTGAAAATACGGCCGGACAGGGGACCAATATGGGCTTTAAATTCGAACAGCTCGCCGAGATTATTGACAGGGTAGAGGATAAAAGCAGGGTAGGAGTCTGTGTGGATACCTGTCACGCTTTTGCCGCGGGCTATGACATCTCAACGGAAGAAGGATTTGAAGATACATTTCGCGAATTCGATGATACAGTCGGCTTCGAGTATCTGAAAGGCATGCACCTGAACGACTCCAAAAAGGAACTGGGAAGCCAGGTCGACCGCCACGACAGTATTGGGGAGGGACTGATAGGCCTCAAAGCATTTGAGATGCTGATGAAGGACGAACGGTTTGATGACATCCCAATGATACTGGAAACGCCCAATACCGAAAACTGGACCGAAGAGATCCGAATGCTTTACGGCATGACCGGTACAGCATAATTTTCTGGCCACAGATTTGCACAGATAAAATATTGCTCTGTGTCACTCTGTTTTTCCTTTGTGTATCTTTGTGGTACAGCTGAATTTAAACTTCTAAATCCAGCCTTACGCTCTCATACTTTTTAAAATAAAGCGGCACTAAAAGCGCTGCAAGGTAACATAGGGCCCCCGTTATGACCAGGAAGACGCCGACGGTTATATCACTGTCCAGCATGCCCCATCCAGCCAGTAGATTGTACCAGTCATGCGATTCCTTTGATAGTCCGCCGATGAGCGGTAGCTGACGAGCCCCTCCGTCGGCCGCGTAGAAAGCTACCTGGAGGAAGGCAAAGCCTACCATATACAGCGAAAGCTGAATGGCGACCTTCTTTTTGTTGATCCAGAAAAAAGACAGAATAATAACGGGCAGTAAAACTTCAAAGAGAGATCCGCCCAGTATGGTTATCGTCCGCACACCGAATACGGAAAAAAAGGTATGTCCGGCCTCATGAACAATGAGCAGGAAGTTATCCAGCATGAAGTGAATAAAATTGACGGGGAAAGGGGTCTCGTAGGTAACCGAAAAGAAGATATTAAATCGCAGCGTCCAGTAGGCCTGGTGCAGGGAATATATGATGAATGGCAGCAAGAGCAGGGTGCACCACCACTTTTTGATCAAGGGAAACAGATAAGTTTTAAGTTGCCTGGTATCCATAATTTTTAATTCACGCAAAACTTAAAATTAAACCAAAATGGTTTAAAATAAATATATATAACCAAAATGGTTAAATAATTAATCTTTGCTTAAATCAGAGAAATATTTTTTTCCTTTGATAAAATACTCCCAGATAAGATTGACCGGCAGCATGGTCGCTGGATCGGAAGCAATCTTTCTTGCAGCTTGCAGCTCGGATCTCTTCTTCTGCGTTCGGTGAAAATGTCTCCAGAAATCTGCGTGAGCTCGGGCAATGGCTTTGAACTCATCCAGGTCACCGGATAAGAGAGACCGGAAAGCAGCTATGATGTCAAGCTTGTATCGTATCAGAAAACGATAGGCCAGGGTATCGGAGGAAGCATTTTTCCAAAGCATTCTCAGGTTATTCCGGTAATTATAAAATACCTTTCGCGGGGAACCCATGGGCATGGATCCGCCGCCCAAGTGATAAACGACGCTTTCGGGACAGTAGCGTACGTTCATATCCCGGTTCCACAGACGCCAGCAGAGGTCAATTTCTTCCATATGGAATTCGAAATCCTCATCGAAACCCTGCATTTCCTCAAACACCTCTTTCCGAATGGCCAGTGCGGCTCCGCTGCCCCAGAATATATCTGAAGCCTGGTCATACTGCCCATTA
>DATFJD010000362.1:0-5431 GCA_035269475.1 Halalkalibaculum sp. | reverse complement strand
AAGAGTTCTGCCAACCTGGCCTTCGTAGTATCCGGCATACTCTTTCAGCTCGGCAGCTAACATCTCATCTTCGGGAGCCTCTATACTTTTCGCTTTACTCAGAATTTCGTGAATATCGATGGCATATGCCCTTGGATTGGGATCGTTGCTGTTGGTCATCACCGAGTAGGCAAGTTTAGATTCCGGCTCCATCATAAGGATGCTTCTGTAGCCGGGGCAGTACCCGCCATGACCCACCCACTTTTTATCACCGGGTCCTTTGTACACAGCAAATCCAAGTCCCCAGCTGGTCCCAAAGTCGCTGTCCATCCAGTGGATGTTATGCATATTTTTGATGGTGGATGGCAATAGGATCTCTTCCTGGTCTGCATCATAGAGACGAAACTGCCAGGCGGCAAAGCTGGCCAGATCTTCCACTGTGGAGCTAAATCCCGCTGCCGGTGTCACACCATTGGGATCAAACAGGTCCAATTTATGCATCTCTCCCTCTATCGTTTTTACGGTATAGCCAACGGCAAGCTGATCACCCCAAAGCTCTTCCGGCATATCGGGCCGGGTGTCGGTCAGGCTCAGCGGATCCAGGATATGCTCCTGTACATAATCGTCGTAGCTCTGTCCCGATACTTCTTCCACAATAAAGCCAAGCAGGGCCATTGCCAGGTTGCTATACTGAAAGTAGGTGGACGACGGATAGAGCGTCTCCTGATCCTCGAGCGAGCTCAGAATTTCCTCTTTTGTTGGAAATTCAAGGCTGGGATCGGTCCAGTGTGAGATGGCATTTTCGCGTGGAAGACCTGATGAGTGCGTCAGCAGTTGTCGCACAGTAATGGGTCCGCTCTGATCGAACTGTTGAGACAGGTCATACTCAGGTAAAAGCGTGCCTACTTCATCATCAAGCCGAAGCAATCCATCTTCATAGAGATTCATGATGGATATAGAGGTGAACAATTTTGAGATAGAACAGACGCTGCAGATGGTGTTGGTCTTCATAGAGACACCATCCTCAGGGTTGGCCTCACCGTACGCTCCCTTCCAGATCACCTCCTGGTCTTCCAGCGCAATGGCGCTGATACCTGGGATATCCTCGAACTGCTGCATGGCATCCAGCCAAACCTCTACCAGTGTAATGGCTTCCGTGTAGTCCGTTGCGGTCTCTTCTTTGTTTTCACTATTGGCACCCATCTCTTGCGCAAACGATGTTTCACTCAGACAAAACGTACAGAATAGCAGCACCCAAATTACCCGATATTTCATGATCTCTTTTTTTATGTTTTTGATAACCCGTCAATTGACGAATATCTGACCTGTTTTGCAAGCAGGGATTTATGGGACAGTGAGGAAGGAGATAAAAGACCATCTATCATATCGACACGTCCTCGAAACATGTCGAAATCATCGACATGTCAGGACGACAACAGGTTGTACAGACGTACATTGAGGTATAATACCTCGCGCCCCACCTGTTTGCTTTTCAAAAAGCCCGCGATTTCCAGCTCCTTAAGATAGTCGGCAGCCGTTTGCCGCTTGGCCAGGTTCCGGTCCACCAGGAATTTTACCTTGCAGTAAGGCTGCTCAAACAAAAGCTCGATCAGCTCCTTTGAGTACACACGGTCTGGCAACACCGACTTCGCTTCTGCAATGGTCTCATCCAGCAGCTGCTGGATAGATTCGATTCGGGTCATCGTTTTTTTTGAGGTCGTTTGCACCGCCTCCAGCACAAAGAGTATCCACGGCTCCCACGCCTCTTTTTCCGTAACCTCGCGCAACAACCGGTAATAATCGGGCTTGTTGGCAATGATGTGATCACTGAGATAGAGCACCGGCTGATGCAGCAGGTTTTCACGGATAAGGTAGAGGATATTCAGAATACGTCCCGTACGACCGTTACCATCCTCAAAAGGGTGAATGGCCTCAAACTGGTAGTGCATCACCGCCATTTTGATGAGCGGATCCACGTCGTTATCCGCCTTGATATACGCCGCCAGGTTTTCCAGTAATCCCCGGATCAACTCCTCCCCTTCCGGTGGCCAGTAAATAATCTTACGCGTTTTGGGATTGGCGATGACCGTTCCGGAATCATCCCTTATGCCCGCATCCGACTCCTTGATTGTCTGCATCAGCGTAATAAAAAGGTCAGGACCCAGATCCCCATTTTCTAGGCTTGAGACTCCCTTCCACAGCGCCTGCCGGTACCTCAGCACTTCTTTGGTTTGCGGATCGGTCTGCCGGTCGTTCGCCGAAAGGGCCATGAACAGCTTGTCGTTGGTGGTCACAATATTTTCGATTTCTGAACTGGCCTTCGCTTCCTGCGCCACAATGCTGTTGATGAGTATTGAGGGATTTGGCAAACTTTCCGCTTTCCCCTTCAGCTCTGCCAGCGACCGGTTGGCTGCGATGGCCGCCTTCAGAATTACTGGCGTCTCCAGATCTGCTTTGGGCGGAAGCGGCGACAGAATATTGTAGGGCTGATTGGCATAATCGGACATAGAGTCGGCTTTTTCATTAAATATGTCGAAATATACGTATTTTTTCGACATATACTCATTACCTGTCGAAATCATCGACATATCGTCTATTAGTTTACCTAGAGGTGTTAAGATCCTGCGACCATTTAAGTTTAGTGGGGAGTCGTTGGTCGTGAAAGTGAAATTAATTGTCCCGAACCACCAGATCAAGCCATGTACAAAAATTATACCCTCTTTTGGGAGCACCTTTGGTGCTTGGGCTTCTGACAAAAAATAGTTGGCGGGTCAATCGGAGTTTAAAATTGATTTGCAGACATATACCCGCACTACACGCCAACATCTGCCCTGTCATGCTGAGCGAGCCGGCTGGCGATGAATCCACATCAGGCATCATACATCCATCAGACGGGGAATCGAAGCATCTGCCAGTGCAATTTTTTTATTGATTTCGGAAAGGAGTTTGGTGTGTTGGTTGATCGTTGATACGTTAATTCGTGTAGTCGTTGCTTTTTGCCGAATCAACCTGTTCACGAATCACTAATTAACGACTTACGAATTACGAGTCACCAAGTTAAAACCCGCCTTTCGTCCATTTACCTCTCTTATACTAGTCATAAATTCTTCAAATGATAATATATATTCGCATTTACATTATTTTATGCGCGGCATATAAACATGTGCGTTCAATGCTGTTATAAACACACCAAATGTTTATAGCCGACCCAACATTTACACTATCAGAATGGACTTTATATCGGATTTCTTCCTGCGGTTTATTGTACAGTTTCAATCGCCAACCCTGGGCTTTTTAATCGGCGGCATGCTGGTTGCTGCCCTGGGTAGTAAGTTGAAAATACCTAATGCGATCTATCAATTTATAGTATTCATGCTGTTGATGAAGATCGGGTTGAATGGCGGGATTGAGATCCGGGAAGCGAACCTGATGGAGATGGCTCTGCCTGCGTTTTTCTCCATCCTGATCGGGTTAGCCATCGTGAGAGTGGGTATCAGTATCTTCTCGCTGCTGCCCGGCGTCAATAAGGAAGATGGAATTGCAACGGCGGGCTTGTTTGGCGCCGTGAGTGCATCCACACTTGCCGTTGCTATCGTGATGCTGGAGGAGGAGTCTATAGCGTTTGAGGCCTGGGCTCCTGCACTCTATCCATTCATGGACATCCCGGCACTAATACTGGCGATTGTGATAGCAAATATTCATCTCAAAAAACAGGAAAAGGGGAAAGGAAAAGGGAAAGAGACGAAGGTCGACGTGTGGCAGATCGTCAAGGAGAGTCTGCGCGGCTCTGCCCTGTCGGCACTGCTGCTCGGTCTGGCCCTGGGTCTGCTAACAAATTCAGAATCGGTCTTAACCTCGTTTTATGAGCCCTTATTTAAGGGATTTCTATCCATCCTTATGTTAATTATGGGGATGGAGGCGTATGACCGCATTAAAGAGCTGCGAAGTGTTGCTCACTGGTATGCCGTTTATGCAGCCCTCGCCCCTCTCATGCATGGCCTTATTGCATTCGCACTGGGATATTTCGCACACCTGCTGGTTGGCTTTAGTCCGGGTGGCGTGATTATCCTGTCAGTAATCGCATCGTCAAATTCGGATATTTCTGGTCCGCCAACGTTAAGAGCCGGTATTCCATCAGCCAATCCTTCTTCCTATATTGGCGCATCAACCAGTGTTGGAACACCCGTAGCCATTGCGGTTGGAATTCCACTATTCATTGCATTGGCACAAATCGTATTTGAACTGTGACATAATACCTGGAGAACACTATCATGACATTTTATAAAGCGAAAAAAATCGTGATCATTGCAGAAAAAATGCTTTCATCAAAAATCTGCGAGATGATTGATAAAAGTGGTGCCCGTGGGTACACTGTCGTTCCTGCAGGTGGCAAAGGTGCCCATCACAGGCACTACACCTCAGAGCGCGCGTCTGTCGTGGATGATTTCTCCACTGTCAGGATTGAAGTGATCGTTAGTGATAAATCAGTTGCAGAGAAAATTTGTAGTAAAGTTGTCGAAGAGTGTTTTGATAACTATTCAGGGATCGTTTATCTGGAAGATGTTGAGATCCTGCGGCCGGGTAAGTTTAGTGGGGAAACTTGAGACGTGAAAGGTGAAAGGTGAAAGGTGAAAATATTACATCCATCTTTTAGCTCAAACAACGCTCGTGAATGAGCTCCCTTCTTTGCGGATTGCTTTTTACGACGTAGAGAGGCGCCGGGGGTGAGTCGTGATCCGGATGAGTGACCTGTCTAACGCACTCACCTCAATTCACATAATCGAACAGCTCGTCTTTCTTCGGAGTGATGCGAATGGTAACAGGGTCTCTGATGGCCTTACTTGCCATATTTTCATCGCGGAGAGAACCGCTAATCGTCAGAACCGAATCACCAAGCTGCTCCTGTATTGAAATCTCAAACTGTCCCAGCTCCCTGTATGAAGGCAGCATCTTAAGCGAGACTTCACCGGCATTGCCATAATCCTTTTCTGACGACAGAATCATCAACTCTGAGGCATCATACGCAAGATTCATCATGGTATTTCGAAGCTCATCCGTTGCGCGGCGTGCCTCGATCCTGGTCTTATTTTCATTATGCTGCGTCAGGTAAGAACTCAGGTAATATGCATTTGAGCTGATCGCTATCACGATCACCGCTGCGCCGGCATACCAAACCGGAATCAGTTTGTCCGGATTGACACTTTTCTCCATCTTTAGATATCCTTTTACAAGCATCCAGGGAGCCAGGAGCAAGACGATCAGAAGCCCCAGCACACTCATTCCGGCAGACATCCAAAATTGTGCTGACTCCGTTTCTGATCCACCAAATTGGTTGATCGACTCAATGATCGAGTACTGTGAAATATCAAAAGAGGGAATCACTATTTGAACAACCAGGTTATTCCACCACGCACTCTTACTTATCATCGTTTGAGTGGTAAAGTAATAGTGT
>DATFJD010000361.1:0-3317 GCA_035269475.1 Halalkalibaculum sp. | reverse complement strand
TTATTAATGTCTTCTATTACAATCTGTTCCGACGCAACGCTGCCCGGATATTCAAACCGTACCCTTCCTTTGCGATCCATGATCAGTATCCGGTTGGTATGGTTCATCAGGTAGGATGTGTCGCCTTCTTCGTTGGTTTTTGAATAGGCTATTTTGGCAAGGATATCCATCTTATTTAATGCGGAATCAACCGTCACCGAATCACCGGTCAGCATGGTGAACTTGCCGGGGTCGAGGTTGAAGCTTTGCATATATTTTTTCAACACAGACGGGGTGTCCCTGGCCGGGTCGAAGGATATTTCTGCAAAATGAACCCCCTCGCTATTTTCAAGCTGCCGGTTAATATTACTTAGCTTGGCGGTTATAACGGGACACACATCCGGACAGTGGGTGTAGATAAATCCAACCACAAGAATGTCTCCCTTGAAATCTTTAGGAAACTGTATGGTAGTGCTGTCTTGGGTGAGCAGTGAGAATGAGTCATCACTCAAATCATTGATGACTTCAGGCCGGTTGCAACCGATGAAGTAGCACATTGTGAGAATAATAAAAAGTAAAGCTCTAGGCAGTCTCATAGAGATGTATGAATTTAGAGACACGGGTTTTCTACCTTTTCCTCACACGGATCGAACTCAAATTCGAGTGTGGAGTGCTGGATATTAAAACTTTTATTCAGCAGGTCTTTAAGAGAAGACTTGATCTTCTCCATGTTGAGCATGTCGCTTTCGTCAATCACCACATGGCTTTCGAGAAGGATGTTGTTTTCATCCAGCCTCCAGACGTGCAGATGGTGGATGTCCATTACCCCCGCGACCTCCTGCATGGCCAAGGTTACTTCCTCAAGCTGAATCTCGGTCGGTGTGCTTTCCATGAGGATATCTATGGTTTGCCGCAGCATGTAATAGCTCTGCCAGAGTATATAACCGGCAATAATCAGGGTAAGGATCGTATCAACAATAAAAAGCTCATATTGCAGTATCAGCCAGCCGGCAACGATGACCCCTACCGAAGACAGCGCGTCTGACATGATATGCACATAGGCACTGCGAATATTTATGTTCTCCTTGGAACTCCTGTAAAGCAGCACGGCTGTGATCACATTACCCAAAAGGCCGATTATAGCCACAATGAACATCACCAGGCCGTCAATGGGCTGCGGGTTATAAAAGCGCTCAACGCCTTCTTTGATCAGGAACAGTGCGATGATCACCAGGGTGATCAGGTTGATGAAAGCCCCGATGATCTCAGCTCTTTTATATCCGAAGGTCTTCTCTTTATTGGCCTCTTTTTTGGAAACTTTACGTGCAAACAGGCTTATGCCCAGGGAGGTGGTATCATTAAGATTATGCAGGGCATCGGATAAAAGGGCAAGGCTGCCGGAAATGATTCCGCCGATAAATTCGGCCAGTGTTATCACCAGGTTCAGGAAGATGGAAATCCATAAACGCCCTTCCGTCTGGTCTTTTCCATGAGCATGATGATGGTGATGCCCATGATGATGCGTATGTGCCATAAATGCTTTAAATCGGTGAATATAGATTTTGCCACTACCTCCCGGAATGGGAACAAGAGCAGTGGCCTTAACCTAACTGAACAAGATAAGCATATAATTCTAAAATAAAGGTTATATGAATACTTCCGTCCAAAAGTGTCCGGATAGAAATAAATGAAAGGAAAAGCTATTAGCCAGCTACGGCATTCACATCATTATAAAATAGCTTACCGCGGTAAGTGAAAGTGAAATAACCATGACAGCGATAGCCTGTTTTATAGGCCGGTTGGGCAGGAAGCGGTATAGTTTCTTTTCTTTCAGCACCTCTTCCAGCTCTTTGCGCTTTTCTATTTCATTCTCACTGAGTTCCTCTACGGGATTTAGAACCAGCTCTGCCTGCTTGTCAAATTCCGGAACTGCTTCGTTAAGCATGGAGGCAATGGTAAATTCGTCGATTTTAGGCAGATCCGCGATAATGAGATATACGGGGATCATAACTACAAAAACGGCGACGCCAACGATGGATTTATCCAGTGTGCTCATATCAACAAAAAAGCCGCTTACGGTGCCCGTCAGAAAAGCAAGGCCGAGCATACTGAATAGGGCGCTGGCTACCAGCCTCAGTTTCCAGTTGAGGACCAGCTCGTGCATTATACGTTCGTTTTCATTCAGTTTGCGAGGCATATAGATCTTATTTTAGTACTATTTTAATTATTTATCAGAAAAAATGAAATATGCTTTCCTCATTTTTCTGAGTTTCTCCGTTCTTTAAGCAAATTCTGCATGACGAGCCGGGCAGATGTTCTTGCTATGGCCTCAATTTTATCCCGGTCTTCGGCATCATTAACCTCATAAGTGACCGCATCGGCTCCAAAGGTGCGGTGAATCCAGTTTTTAGCTATGGGAGAACTTGTATCAAAAGGTTCAACTGAAAACTCTGTGTCCGGGAATGCCGCTTTCAGTGAATCCACCCAAAAATAGGTGAAATCTTCCGGATAAGTTTCAATTTCCCTGTTGATGGGGTAGAAGATATTCTCGTTTGTGGAGTGAAAGTCAATACCATAGTATACCTTTTTCAGGGAATCGTTGCTCACATGCTGCAGTATATCATCGCGTATAGCTTGGGTTTCCGGCTGGTTAAAGGCCTTCCAGTCGCGATTAAGATCCACCCCGGCAGCGTTGTGGCGCCAGTGTCCGTTTTGAACCCCGTCGGGATTGGCCAGGGGATAGGCAAGAACTTCGAACTTACCGCGAAATTCCTTGGCCAACTCAGAATTTGAAGTAATTTCCTCAATAAAATAGAGGCTGGCCAGAGCGCCGGTAACTTCGGGCGGATGCAGCCTGCCGGTTATCAGCATCACACCATGAGGCTGCCCTTCATACTCTAGCTCGTTGATCACCATTTTCTTTACCGGGCGCCCTTGATGAGAGTAGCCTGCGGTATCCTGCCTGACAAATGTCTTCTTTGACAGCGAATCGGCCCATGCGGCATAATCATCAACGGTTAGCAGCTCCTGGGCGCTTATCCAAACGGGTTTTTGGGATAGGTCGAGCGTCAGCGTGGCCGTGCCTTGCAGGGTGTCTTCCACATAGGAGGTCGAGTCGATAGGCATCCAGCGGGCCCCGTCGTAGCTTATCTCCGGGAAGTAGCGATGGTCCCCGTGACGGTATTCCAGCTTCAAGTTTATGGTTTTGGCAGTATCCGCCCATGCCTTGAAGGAGTACCAGGGACTGTTGTTGACGGGATGGTTTTCAGGCTCCAGCACCACCTGGTAGAGGGAGTCGTTGACCTTGTAGAAATCATTCATTCGGGCCCCGGGAAATT
>DATFJD010000360.1:0-17413 GCA_035269475.1 Halalkalibaculum sp. | reverse complement strand
TCGTTAATCCTGCAGGTGCTTGTTCTCGGTTATGGCCTGGGCATATTTATTTCACTGGGAGGTTTCGGGCCATTCCTTTGGGATGAAGCCATTGGAATAGGCATGCTCGTGATTGCCCTTCTGTCACAAATATATGCCCGGAAGAAGATCAAAGATGATATCGAGCTGGTAAAATCAATGGACCGCATCCGGTAACCCTTCACATTTTAAAAGCAACCGATGTCGCAAGAATATCCAAAGAGCAAGGTACTGGCAGCGCTTGCAGCCGGGCTTGTAGCTTTTGGTTTTGCTCCTATTCTTGTACGAACAACGCCTGAAACACCCGCGCTGGTACTGGCAAGTTATCGAACTGTTCTTGCAGTTCTTATGCTGCTTCCCTACTGGCTTTACAAGCGTAATAAGAACAGGGCCGCTTCATCGGGTAAACGTAAGGAGCGTATCATGATTGCACTGGCAGGCGTCTGCCTGGGTCTGCACTTTGCCTGTTGGATTTCCTCCCTATATTTTACTTCGGTAGCCTCGGCCTCCGTTCTGGTTACGATTCATCCTGTGATACTAATCCTGGTTGAGAGCCTGTGGTTTAAACGATCTTTCGCGCGCACCACCTGGGTGGGTGTCTTTTTCGCATTCGCCGGTTCGGTTCTGCTGGGAATATCCGACAGCCAAATTGAGCAGGATTTTTCAAATCCACTGCTGGGCAACGCCCTGGCTCTCTCTGCAGCCCTGATATTTGTAGTCTATCTAATGATAGGCCAGCAGATTCGTCAAAAACGAGAGTGGGTTGACTATGTGTTCCCGGTCTACTTTTTTACTGCTATCACCTGTGTGAGCCTTGCACTGGCATTCGGTGACGACCTCCTGAATATTTCTGCCGTTGGCTTTGCCGCAGGGGCCGGACTCGCTTTTGGGCCGCAGATCCTGGGCCACGGATCGATGAATTTTGCCGTGAAATATGTGTCACCGACCCTGCTATCAACGCTTATTCTTGTAGAGCCCCTTTTCGCTTCCATACTGGCATTTTTCCTGTTCAGCGAGCTCCCCCCTGTTGGGTCAATCATTGCCATGTCCATAATTCTGACCGGCATCGGCCTGACCTGGAAACGAAAAGCCCGTAAT
Organism: Halalkalibaculum sp.; assembly: GCA_035269475.1. Lineage (GTDB taxonomy): Bacteria > Bacteroidota > Rhodothermia > Balneolales > Balneolaceae > Halalkalibaculum. Next base: position 16,297 of record DATFJD010000360.1, on the reverse strand, counting down.
AAGAGTAATTAAAAAAATGTTATAACATATTCATGTTATACTAATTTGTTTCCATAACGATTATGTTAATCGGCTAATCAATAATTGCATTACCCTAGGTATGAATCTGAATAAGATCATTTTTATCGCCGCCATTTTACAATTTGCTTTCTTTGCAGAGTCACTGTCGCAGACTGTAAAAGTGATTGATGAAACGACGCTTCAGCCTGTTGAAAAAGTGTATATTTTCAATGAAAAGCAGAATAAAACAGCAGTTACCAATCAAAAAGGAGAAGCGGATATCAGCAAATTCAATGAATCTGACTTCCTGATATTTCAGCATCCCTCCTTTAAGCGTCTGGCGGTTGCGTATAAAGAAATAAAGGAAGACGGTTTCCTGGTTAAATTGACCGAAAGGTCGGTCATCATGGAAGAGATTTTTGTTTCGGCGAGCAAGCGGGAACAGGACCAGACTGAAATACCTCAGAAAATTACCCAGATCAGTGAAGACCAAGTTCGTTTTTCAAATCCACAGACCTCGGCAGACTTGCTTCAGGCTTCAGGGAAGGTCTTCGTGCAAAAAAGCCAGATGGGAGGCGGCAGCCCGATGATACGCGGCTTTGCAGCAAATTCAGTCATGATAGCAGTTGATGGGGTGCGCATGAACAACGCGATCTTCCGGAGCGGGAATCTTCAAAATGTCATTTCTCTGGACCCTAATGCCGTAAAGAATACGGAAGTTATTTTCGGCCCCGGCTCCATTATTTACGGAAGCGACGCTTTGGGAGGCGTCATGAACTTTCAGACCAAGGATCCCGAGTTGTCTTTCTCTGCGGATGAGACCTTCCTCAAATCCAACATGCTGGCACGATACGCCTCTGCCAATAATGAGCGTACGATCCATGCAGATGTCAATGTGGGACATGAAAAATGGGGATCCTTTACCAGTATCACCTATACTGACTTCGACGACATGCGGTCGGGCGGTAATTTCTACGATGAATATCCCGATTTCGGAAAGCGCACCGAATTTGTAGTTCGTGAAAACGGCCTCGATCAGGTGGTCGAAAACAATGAGGTGACCCTGCAGCGTCCCTCAGCGTATGATCAGCTGAACCTGATGCAGAAGCTGCGCTTTAAGCCATCAGCCACCTTGGATATCAATTATGGATTTCACTACGCCACGACCACTGACATCCCCCGGTATGACCGGCTTATTGAAAGGGAGAACGGTGATACGGGTCAGTTTGTAAATTCCGAATGGTATTACGGTCCGCAGATCTGGATGATGAATGCGCTGGAAGTAGATTTGTTCTCCGAAACTTCATTTTACGATAAAGTAAGCGGGGTGTTTTCGTACCAGTGGTTTCAGGAAAGCAGAAATGACCGCAAGTTTCGTGATGCCGAACTCAGAAACAGGGAAGAAAATGTGGATGTATTTACTGCTAATGTCGATTTCGACAAAAACTGGGGTGAAAACAAGCAGCTCTATTACGGGGTGGAAAGCATTTACAACTACGTAAAGTCAGATGCGATTTCCAGAAATATCGAGAACGGAAGCACTTTTGCAGAGGCTACCCGCTACCCGGACGGCGGCAGTGATTACACCCAGCTGGCTGCGTATGCCAAGTACAGAATGGATCTCTCTTCAAGGGTTACGGCAGTTACCGGACTTCGGTACAGCCACGTATTTCTGAATTCCCGGTTCAACAGCACGCAATTTTATGATTTTCCATTCGATGAAATTACGATCAATACCGGCGCGGTGAGCGGTAGCCTGGGTTTTACCTGGCGTCCGGTGAACAGCCTTCAGTTAAATCTGAATGGCTCTACAGGCTTTCGGGCACCGAATGTCGATGATGCCGCCAAGGTTTTCGACTCGGAGCCGGGTACGGTTATAGTGCCCAACGAAAACCTGGAGTCCGAGTATTCTTATAACCTGGATTTTGCCTTGATTAAAAACTTTTCCGACATGGCACGGCTGGAAATCAACACCTTTTACACCTGGCTGGAAGATGCCATGGTTCGCCGCGACTTTCAGTTCAACGGTCAGGACAGGATTATATATGACGGGGAGCTGAGCGATGTTGAAGCGGTTGTGAATGCCGGAAGGGCTTATATTTATGGGGCAAGCGCCTCTCTGGGTATTGAGATAGGAACGCACCTGGCTTTTGACTCAAATGTGACCTACACCGAAGGGAAAGACCTGTCGAATAATGAACCTCTAAGGCACGTGGCTCCCATATTTGGAAGGGCAGGCTTTACCTACAAGGCAGAAAAGATACGCCTTGAAGCCTATACCGAATTTAATGCCGAAAAAGATATTTCAGATTTTTCTCCTTCCGAACAAAGTAAAACGCATCTCTATACAGAAGACGGGTCACCGGCATGGGCTACACTGAATATTAAATCTTCCTACCAGCTGAATGAAACCCTGCAGCTAAATGCAGGCATAGAGAACCTGCTAGACAAGCACTACAGGCCATATTCTTCAGGAATCAGTGCGGCAGGAAGAAATGTAATCGTTGCGCTGCGGGCTACCTTGTAATAGCCCCTTAAGTAACATTTTTGCTCTTTATTCGTAGACTTAATATCCAAACGATAATAATTGTGAGGCTGTTTAGTTTATTAATAACAGTTAGTTAAAAGAACGCTTACAAACATTAAATACTTCTTAAAAATCTAGAAGTTAGAGCAATAATGCCTAGTTTAATGCAGATACTTTTTCGGTGTTACTTAGGCTTTACTTGTACGGGGATATAACAGGTAAGTGCTCTATTATTTTTAACGAATTTGTAGTGCATGTACGAAAAATTCAACAATTACAGGTACCCAGCCTATTTGGGTATTCTCACGATTGTCTTTTCACTTAGCGCCTGCATCAACAAGGGAGATGTTGACCGTTTTGTAGATAATATTAACGATAAAGGGTTAAATGTAACGGTCAGTGAACCGGTAGACCGCAATTTTGCCGACATCAAGAATAGCGGTACCCTTCGTATGATTACCCGCTATAGTTCCAACACCTATTTTCTGCACCAGGGAATCGAGTGGGGCTTTGAATACGAACTGGTAAATGAATTTGCCAAAGAGAATAATCTTGCCCTCGACATACTGGTAGTCGGACCCGATGAGAATCCTTATGATATGCTGAATAGCGGGGAGGGAGACATCATTGCGGCCAACTATACCATCACACCCGAAAGAGACAAATATGTTGATTTTACCAGGCCTTATAATATGGTTGATCAGCTTCTGATTTACTCAGAAAGTGTTGAAGATCCGCCCGAGTCACTCGAAGAGCATATAGTTCGTGAGATACCGGTCACGGTCCGCAGAAACAGTTCCTATTACTACCGCCTCCGTGAGCTGCAGAAGAAGGTAGACGGACTGATGATCAACATGGTTCCGAATGACAAGGATACCGAGTCTTTGCTGTTTGATGTGTCCAACGGAGATATTCAGGCAACAGTAGCCGATGACAACATTTTCCAGGCTTCGAGCAAGTACATGTCGGGACTGGTTCAGGGGCCGACGATATCGAAGAGTGATACGATTGCCTGGGCGATCAGGGATAATGCACCGGAGCTCAAAACCCAGCTCAACAGGTTTCTTTATAAGCACTTCCGCTTCGGCGGAGACGACGGGACGGTAAAGCGCTCTACCTTCCTAAACATATTACGCAAGCGGTATTTCGAAGAAGGGCCGCAAATAGCCGAATATTATAACCCGGAAACCAAAATTGAGAAGTCAGGCGTGATCTCGCCTTATGATGATATGATCAAGAGCCTTTCCGATTCGGCAGGCGTTGACTGGCTAATGATTACATCCATGGTTGCTCAGGAGACGAAATTCAATCCGGAATCGGAGAGCTGGGCCGGGGCTGTCGGACTGATGCAGGTTATGCCCAGGTTTTCGGAGGTTGAAAACAAGAAAATGCTGTATGATGAAGAGACCAACCTGCGTGAGGGCATAAGAATTATTACGGAGCATCTCAGGCACTATTCCTATATGGATTCCACCAACCAGTGGGCTTTTGCCCTGGCAACGTATAATGCCGGTCCGGGCCACATCGCCGATGCAAGAAGGCTGGCCATTGATCAGAACAAGAATCCGAATGAATGGGAAAATGCTTCCGATGCCTTATTGAAGCTGATGCAGCGCAAGTTCTATAAGGACGCCCGCTACGGTTTCTGCAGGGGTATTGAAACGGTGAGATATGTCAAGGAAGTGCTGAACCGTCACCGGACCTATGAGAGTATTCTTGCGGTTGCCGATCAGGGGAAGAAGAAAAAATTACCGGGCGTAATCGGTATCTTTAACTAACCTTGATCACTACCAGTGTGATGTCATCATACTGTATATTTTTAGAGAACTCATTGACATCGGCTACGATGGCATTCTGAACATCATTTGCGGTACCGCCACGGTTCTTTTTAATGCATTCAATCAGGCGTTCATCTCCATATTCTTCGGTCTCTTCTGCATTCATGGCCTCGGTCACTCCGTCGGTAAAGAACACAAGCAGGTCTCCGCTTTCGAGTTGAATATCTGATTCCGTGTATGGGTTCATTGTCGGCATCGCTCCCAGTATCAACCCACCCTCTTGAAGCTGTTCAATTTCATCGCTGCCATTTTTCAAATAAATAGGGGGGTTATGTCCGGCATTTACATATTTGAAGGTTGAGTGCTTCGGATCATACAGTCCCCAGAAAAAAGTGATGAACTTGTCACTCGGGGTATTTTCGTATATAATGTCGTTCATTCTGCCCGATGCTTCCCCGAGCGTGATATCTATGGGAAGCAATACATGCAACATTGATTGCAGGTTGGCCATCAGCAGGGAAGCCGGGATGCCCTTGCCGGTCACATCCCCTATGGCAATAAGCAGGTTGCCGCTGGGCGTCTCCAGAATATCGTAATAGTCGCCGCCCACCTGGTAAGAAGAGATATTTGCGGCAGCAATATCAAGTTTATCACAGGAGGGGATAGGATCCGGAAGTAACCCGCGCTGAATGGATTTTGCGATAGTGAGCTCCTCTTCCAGCCGTTCCTTTTCGATGCGCTCTTCCAGTAAATAGGTTTTCTGGATGGAAAGCATTGCAAGGTTGCCCAATGAACGCAAGAAATTATAATCAGAGGAGGAATAGCTTTCCTTATTGGCGCGGGCACCGACTCCAAACACACCGATCTTTTCATTCTGGAGCTTCAAGCCAATAATGGCTTTAATTTCTTGCTCTTTAAGGAATGGTACCTCCTCACGAAGGGAGTCGTCCACTTCCACCAGGTCTTCTTCAAGGTTGAAAAGTTTGTCAATCTGTCTGCTTCCAAGCTTTGCATTAATTCCGCTGGTAGTGACTACTTCTCTTTCTTCTTCATGCTCCAGTATAAAAAAGAATTTCTGGATGAGCATCTGTCCAAGCATGGCAAATTTGAACACCCGGATGATTTCATCCCGGTCGACCATCATGTTGAAATCTTTGCTGAGGTCGAAAAGAGTATTCAGTTCATACACCTTGCGGTCGAGCATGCGGTTGATGCGGCGTAATTCGGTAAACATCCGTGAGTTGGCAATGGCAACCGAGGAGATAATGGTCAGGCTCTCAACAAACTCAATTTCCTGCTGGTTCAGAGGTTTCTTGGTGCCTTTTGAGCCCAGGCATAGAAACCCGATATGGTTGTTGCTGGTACGCAGGTTAAAGAAGGTACACTGCTGATCGCCTTCGATGAGCTCCGGCATTTCCACCTCATCAATGCCGCACTGGATAACCGACTTTTTCTTTACCTTCTCGTCCCAGTCGGGAGAAATAACCTTGCCTTCCTCGGGGCACGCCCGTCCTTTAGATTTGGATACCACATAATTATCTTCTGCGGGCTGGTAGATAATAACCATAGCCTTCGTTACCAGCAATTTTCCCATGGTGATCAGAAGCAGGTTATTGAGCACGAAATCCATATCCTGCGACTCAATAAGCATGCGGGAAGTTTCCAGAAGGGTGCGTAACTCAAAACGAGAATGCAGGTCTTCTTTATTGGGGGAAGAATCACTCACTGCCGTTACCGTTTTTTTGTCATGCGAATTTCATTGGTGTCGCCGTCATTGAGGTATTTTACCTCATCCATCAGCTTCCTGATGAGGTAGACGCCTACGCCGCCCCGTTTCTTATTCTTTATCTGCTTGCGTACGTCGGGTTCGGAATAGCTTGAAGGATCGAATGATTCCCCGACATCCATCAGGGAAACCCAGAATTCATCATCGGTACAGCCCAGTTCAATGTCTACAGATTTCTGGTCGTCATATTTATAAGAGTGCTTAATGATGTTGGTATAAGCTTCGTCGACCGCCAACCGGATATCTGCCACGTCCTGTTTCTTAAATCCGTATTCGGTTGCATGCTTGGCTACAAAATCACGTACTTTTGCCAGATGCTTGGTAGAAGCTTCAACCGACATACTATATTTTGAATAATTTTCAGACAAGACAGTACCGTTAGTTATTGTCCTTTTCAAATTTCTGAATAGCGTCTTCCTCTTCCTCAAGGATGTCATAAAGGGTTGGGAAACCGAGCAAATCAAAAACGTTGTAGACTTTGGAATTCATGTTTGTAAGCTTGATATCTCCGCCAAGATTTCTGACATCTTCTATATAAGCCATGAAAACCCCTAACCCGGCACTGGCGATATAATCCAAGTCGTCACAGTTAACAATAATCTGATGCTTATCTCTGTCGATGAGTGTTTTTAATGAATTTTCTAACTGTGAAGCAGTATGAGCATCCAACTCTCCGCTAAGCTCAAGTACATCGTATGAGTCAACTTGCTTATGGTTAATTTTAAAATTTTTCATCGCTGCGGATTTATTTATTAAAAACGGTTCTTAATGATTTTGGATGATAAACATAAAAAAAATTAAGAACATGCTTTCGCTTAAAAAGAGTTTGTGGGGATAGAGCCGTTGTATATGGTTTGGGATTTCGGTTAAATGAGTACGAAAATGAGAAGGGAATGATTCAAAAAAAATAGGACCTCACACGTATCAGGTGTGAGGTCCTGACTATTCATCAAGAGAGACGCTACTTGAGCGCACTGAAATGTACAAAATTAGAGAAGTATTAAACAACTCTAATTAATGGATTATTATAGCTTTAATGTTAAATCTTATAAAGTTATCGCACTTTTCAGTGCGAATCTGAAATGATTTTGTCTTTAATAAAACGACAGGTATCCTTTTTTAACCTGTTTATACTGCCGGAAACCAGGCCAGAGCAGATAACATGAGTACCGGAATCAGGGTAATTTTTCAGGATTTTAATGCTGTTATGCACACCCAGGCTGCGATGCATTCTTTTAATCGCTTCCACAGAAACGACCTTGTCCTGCCGTTTTTCACTTTTATAATAGTAGCCGGTAAAGGTGGGGCACTCTACCCGTGAAAAGGTCTCTTCGGTCATGGCATTCTGTATAAATTCGCCAAGAGCCAAAGCCCCCTGCAGCGCATAAGAAGGGTACCATATTTTATTTTCTTCCGGAGAGGAAGCCGGTTCCGCTTTTATCGGATAGTTTCTGCCGGGTATGATTTTCATAAGGGCACGCGGAATGCTGTGGCCCAGGAACCACTGGCTGCTGCCGTAAAACTCCACCAGGGGAGAATAGAGCACAAGTCCGGAAATGACGTCCTTTAATTCAGCTTTAGAGGCAAGATAGAGCCCCAGTGAAGCCCCGGTGGAGGTGCCCATTATGATTATTTTTTCACCGATTTTACGGCCTATCGCTAAAGCTTTTAAGGCAGACTCCATTAAATCGTCGGCAGATAGATTCTTCAAGGGTTCTGAAACATTAAGTCCGTGTCCCTTGAGCCTGCACAGGTAGAGGTTGAGTCCCAGTGATTCTGCAACCTGGCGGTGTACCGGTTTACCTTCACCGTGACTCGCTTTAAAGCCGTGAAGATAAACTATTGCATAGGCTGTTTTGCTTTTTTGGGTGGTATCGGCCCATAAAATTTTGGCCCGGGCCTGGTCTTTGATCGAAGGCTCGCTACTTTCCTGCTCCCTGATCCATTGTTCCAGCTCTTGTGGATCATCCGGCAGTTTTTCGGGTGAGAAGGGCATTTCAGGTCCGGATTAATGCATTGCTGTTTAAGATCGAATAATAAAAAAGCACCTCCAACAGTGATCGGAGGTGCCAGAAATTATTGCTGATGGAAATCAGTTGGCACTTTCTGCCATGCTGATCCAGTATTCGGTATTATATTCTTCTTTGAGGTTCTGCCCCAGTTGTTCGGCTCTTTCACGGGTATCTGTCAGTCCAAGTCGCACACGGAACCAGATGTTGCCGGTCTCTTCCTGCCCGTACTTAACCACATAGGCATTTTCAAAGCCGCGGTCTTTCCACTTCTGAACTTGGGCCTGGGCTTTATCCTGTGATCTCCAGGCTTCTACCTGAAGGGAGAAGTCGCCTGTCGTGTTAAATGACATTTGGCGTCGTTCTTCTTCTTTTTTCTTTGCAGCGGCTATGCTGTCCTGGCGAGCCTGCGCTATGCTATCCATTCGCTGCTGCTGCATGCGCTGCTGCCGCACCTGCTCCAGTGAATCCTGCCTGGCCTGTTCCCGTTGCTGAATTTCTTCTTCACTGGGACCACAAGCACTCATTAAACTGATTAATGTTATTGCGGTAATAGAAAAAACGAATAATTGTCTCATGGTAGATTGGTCTGATTATGTTAGTCTTGCAAATACCCCTTTCGGTATGGTAATAAGATTAAATTATGCGTTAAAACTTTAACCTAACGCCTTCCTAAAAGCTACCTTTATAATATGTTTAAATTTTGTTCCTTAAAAGTTTTAAAAAGCATTAAAGGGTTGCTTAGAAGCCGCTTTCTATTTAGATTTGATCTAAATTTCATTAACCTATCTTTTCGGACAGAATTATTTTAGGAGCAGGAAGCCATAAAAAAACTCCACCCTGGTATTTATCATTAGTTGCGCTGATTATTGCGATTGGTGTGTTACTGCCGCTGATTTACTTGGTAATCCGTGCCTTTGGGGCCTCGCCGGACATGCTTTCCAATGTCGTTTTCAGGGAGAGGAACCTGCGCTTACTGGGCAATACCCTGTTGCTGGCAGCCGCCGTTTTGATTGTTGACACGCTGATCGCACTGCCGCTGGCCTATTTATCCGTGCGGTGCAAGATTAAGGCAAGAAGAGCTATAACTATTCTGGGCGTCTTGCCGCTGGCTATACCCGGATACGTAATGGCCTATGCTTTCCTGGGGCTGGGGGGCTATAATGGAAGCCTGCAGGAATGGCTGGGAATCGCGGTACCGCGCATCAGCGGGTTCTGGGGATCCTTGCTGGTGCTGTCTCTTTGTACTTTTCCCTATCTGTACCTTAACCTGCGCACCGCTTTGCTTGGCATGGACCAGTCAATTGAGGAGGCATCCCGATCGCTGGGGCATGACGCCAAGTCAACGTTTATGAAAGTAGTGCTTCCCCAGCTGCGCCCGGCCTATCTTGCAGGGGCCTTGCTGGTAAGCCTGCATGTTTTCGGCGATTTCGGCACCGTATCACTGATGCGTTTTGAAACCTTCAGCTACGCGCTGTACCTGCAATATATTTCGGCCTACGATCGCATATATGCGGCCTGGCTTGCCCTTATGCTGCTGGGCCTGACCACGGCGGCTCTCGTCCTGGAATACCGGTTGCTGAAAAAAGCTATTTTTCACCGGCTGGGACGCGGCGCCGCGCGGGCGAGAATATTCTTGAACCTGGGCCCCTGGAAGATATTAGCTTACACTTTTGTAATTGTTCTTTTTGTCATAGCTATTATTTTGCCGGTTTCCTCTATTACCTTCTGGGTAAATCAAACGGCATTTGCCAATGTAGCGGGAGATTTATGGGAGTCATTTGGCAACTCGGTAAAAGCCTCGGCACCGGCTGCGGTTCTGACTACACTATTGGCGATGCCTTTGGCCTATATCGGGGTGCGTTATAAAACAAAGCTTAGCAATCCGATAGAACGCGTCGCTTACCTGGGTTATGCCACTCCTCCGCTGGCATTTGCTTTGGCCTTCGTATTTTTTTCATTGTACGTGTCTACTGCGCTTTACCAATCGTTATTACTGCTGGTCATTGTTTATTCCCTTCACTTCCTGGCAGAGGCAATCGGTCCGATTAGGAGTGCCCTGTACCAGGCACCGCCTCAGTATGAAGAAGCCGCTCAATCGATGGGCTATTCCTCAACAAAATCATTTTTTAAAGTGACCTTGCCTTTATTAAGAGGTGGAATTATTGCAGCCTCTTCTTTGGTTTTCTTATCCGCGATGAAAGAGTTATCCATAACTTTTTTACTTTCACCTATAGGCTTTAATACGCTGGCTTTAAGTGCGTGGTCTTATACCGGTGAGGCGATGTTTGCCGAGGCGGCACCGTTTGCACTTACTATTTTGTTATTTTCAGCGTTATTTGTTGGATTCTTGTTTACAAAAGAATGGAAAAAAACATGAAAGATTTACTAACGGTAAAAAATTTAACCAAGTCCTTTGATGAAAACGGACCTGTGGTAGATCATCTTGATTTTACCGTAAGAGAACATGAAATATTTGCACTTTTGGGCCCAAGCGGGTGTGGGAAAACAACCTGCCTGCGCCTTATAGCGGGTTTTGAACATGCCGATGAGGGAGAGGTTCAGATTGAGGATATAATCCTCGAATCCGAAGAAAAGCATACGGCACCTCAAGACCGGGGCATTGGATTTGTTTTCCAGGACTATGCCCTTTTTCCCCATCTTACGGCTATCGAAAATGTAGCATTCGGCCTCACTGATATACCAAAATACAAACGGAAGGTTTTTGCCGAAGAGGTACTTTGCCGAACGGGCATGGGAGATTACAAAGACCGGAATCCAAGTGAACTTTCGGGGGGACAGCAGCAGCGTGTGGCCCTTGCCCGTGCCATAGCTCCCAAACCGAAACTGGTACTGCTTGATGAGCCATTTTCGAACCTGGATGCCATTCTTCGCGAATCAACAAGGAAAGAGGTACGGAGCATTTTGAAGAAGGCAGGTATGAGTGCCCTCCTGGTAACGCACGATCAGGAAGAGGCTCTTTCGTTTGCAGACCGGATAGCGGTAATGAATGACGGGAAAATTGAACAGATAGGGACTCCCGAAGAAGTTTATTATAAACCCAAAACCAAATTTGTAGCCCAGTTTTTGGGCAGAACCAACCTGTTTCATGCCAATGCCACCGGCGGCTCAGAAATAACGACCAAGCTTGGTCCGATGCGTATTAATGCCGATGCCGACGGCCGCATCTTATGTTCCATTCGTCCCGAACATCTGACCTTGAAAAAACCCGGGCCGGAACAAGCAGAAGACATTGGCACTATCATTGGACGAGAGTTCAAAGGCCATGATATAACCTATCATGTTCTTCTGAACGGAGAAAAATACCTTGTTCATACTGACAATCGCGTACTGTTTGAGCAAGAAGACCCCGTAGTTATCAAGCCTCTTGAATCTGCGGTAATCCTTGAAGAAAAAGAATAGAGTGAGTTTACTATGAGTTTTTCAGGCTTGTTGATTTTACTGCTGATTGCCGCCATTTGCGGAGGTATCGGGCAAAGCATATCCGGGTATTCCATGGGCGGCTGCCTTATATCCATAGTCCTTGGATTTGTTGGAGCCTTCATAGGCAAATGGCTGGCCGCTGAACTGGGATTGACCTACCTGCTCCCGGTAAATATCGACGGCGAAACCTTTCCTATCATCTGGTCTATTATCGGTTCCGCACTATTTACGCTGGTTATAGGACTATTGACGCGGGGAAGGAAGCCCGTGTAATCTAAAATTTATTCCGGGCTGCTAAAGTCCTGATTGTATGGGTTCTTATCGAAACCGGCGGTGACCTCCACAAACCCATGGCCGGTTGCATTATGACAGGAGTTGCAGGAATCAATAAGATTTAGAACCTCCTTGCGTGTGGTCTCCCAATTATTGCTGCTGAGGGCATCCTCAACAGGCTGAATGGTAGGATCCATAAATATTCCCATGAAACGGGCAATGTCATATCCTTCATAGCCGGGTATGTCTTTTTTAATTTCATCACTAAGAGCCCGGATTTCATGGAAGTAAAACTGGGCCAGTTCCCGGTGTTCCGCATCGACCGCCAGTGCAAATTTATGCGTATAATACTGCATGGTACTCATGTATTCCGCGAGTTCGGGAGTGGGGGCATCCTGTTGCATGGAACTTTCGGGGCCCTCCCGTTTTTGCTGCTCTGCTGATGTGCACTGTGAAATAATAACGAATGAAATTAAGATAATACTTAAAATACCCGGTAAGAGAAATCTATGCTGCATGTGTATGCGGTTGATTCGTTATTTAGAAAGAATCTAAATATATAAACTATTCGGAAGAATAGGAACTGAATTTTGCGCGGACAAGTCAGCGAATAGCGCACCGGCTCTTTGTAAAAAACTGTTAAGTAAACGCTAATTAAACGATAATAGAGTATTAATTTATTAAGATTACAATAGATCAACTTTAATACGTAAGTAGCTATTTTTTCAATGACATAAATCCGCTACCAATGAGTCGCTTTTTAACACACTTGCAATGTTCTAAAACGGGTAAGAAATACGCCGCCAATACCCTGCACAATTTATCAGATGCCGGTTGCCCGCTTCTTGCGCGTTATGATCTGGAATCGATAAATGAATGCATTGACAAATCCGTTTTTAAAAATCGGGAGCCCGATATGTGGCGCTATAAAGAACTTCTTCCGGTTAGTGATGAGAAGTTTCGCATTTCTTTGGGTGAGGGATTTACCCCTCTACGAAAGGTCGATACCCTGTCCGGTAAATTGGGGCTCGGTAACCTGTTTATAAAGGATGAGTCTCTGAACCCAACGGGGTCTTTTAAAGCGAGGGGGATTTCTGCTGCCATCAGTGCGGCCTTGCAGAGAGGCGCCACTGAATTTGCAATGCCGTCGGCCGGCAATGCCGCGGGAGCACTGTCTGCCTATGCCGCCGAGGCGGGAGTTCCGGCTCATGTATTTATGCCTGAAGATACGCCGCTGGCTTTTAAGCTGGAGTGTGAGTATTACGGTGCCGAGATGGAACTCGTTGACGGACTGATAACTGATTGCGGGCAAATCATTAAGGAACGCAAGCAGAAGGAAGGATGGTACGAAGTGTCTACCCTTAAAGAGCCTTACCGGTTGGAAGGCAAAAAAACAATGGGCTTCGAACTGGCTGAACAGTGTAACTGGGAACTGCCGGATGTGGTAATTTATCCTACAGGCGGTGGAACCGGTTTGATTGGCATGTGGAAAGCTTTTGATGAGATGGAGCAACTTGGATGGATAGGCAGCAAGCGTCCGCGCATGGTCTCGGTACAGACGGAAGGGTGTGCCCCGATCGTAAAAGCATTTAACAATAATATGAAAACGGCAGAGCCGTGGCAGAACGCAAAGACGGTAGTTTCCGGCTTGCGCGTTCCGAGCGCTATCGGTGACTTCCTGATTCTGGAAGCGCTTTATGACAGTGAGGGAACGGCCATTGCCGTCTCCGATGAAGAGCTTATCGAATATTCAAAGTTAATGGCGAGGCATACCGGAATATTTCCGGCTCCGGAGGGCGGAGCTACTCTTGCCGCTCTAATGAAGCTGAAGGAGAGGCAATGGATAGACGATAATGAGAAGGTCGTATTGTTTAATACCGGTAGCGGATTCAAATATATGGAAGCGCTGAACCGCAGTGTGAAAATGGCTAAAACAGCCAAGGCCTGATTATATATAGCCTTAAGGCCCGCAGCTCGATGGAATGCCTGTCGTACCCGGCGGCTTCACCTAATTCAAAAAGATCTTGTTGCAGGTCTGCATGCCATCCATGTTTCGCTCGATATTGATATAAAACCCTGTGACGGTAGTACCGTCTTTAGCGACTGCAAGCTCCTGCTGCTTGATGTCTACAGAAAGACGCAGCATGGCTACCTCGCTAAGGTCAGAGGATCCTGAATCTGCATTATATGCTTCTCTGCCATCCGCTTCGTGCTTATTTTTTACATAATTGTGAGCAGGATTTATTTTCCAAATGATCATGCAGCTCAGAAATGCCGCTACACCTGCTAAAGAACCTAAAACAATGGTAAGTATGATATCAATCATGATTTGTCCCCTAATTATATGCCGGGTACCCATTCAAAGCGATGCAAACTTTCCAGATTGACCGTTTTTGCCGGTACTCCTAACCCAAACATTATTTTTATTTTCTAAATATTGCCCGCGTTCGAAGCGCTTTCAAACGCTGCGGAACGTATCCATTAGTCTTTTGCTGTCAGCTCCTTCAACAAAGGCAGGAAAAGCTTTATGAGAGGTTGAGATTTCAGATCCTTCCTCATAATGCATTTTGCCAAGTAAGATGTCGAATGATTTTTTGACAGCCTCAGAATAATCTTCTGCCAGGCACTCCTTAAATGTATTCATACTGAATAGTGATTTTATTTCTATAAATATCAGTGGTGTGACGACGAAAATCCAGTCCTGTTACCTCTAACAGGCAAATATGAGAAGATCTTAATTTTCAGATATGCTATATGACTCACAGATAGTGATTTAACCCGTTTTGGGACTTCCGAAAAGTCAAGAAATGCTATGCATGCAATAATTGATCTCCAGCCCTAAAGATAGTCTGTTTAGTTGTACTGCAGGAGTAAACAAATATTTTTAAAACAGCTTCAGCGCCTGCCTATGCATACATGTCGCAATGTTTTTGGACAGGCTAAGCTGAGTGCTGATTTAAAAAATGATTTAGATACATAAAATTTACTTATCACTACTTGCCCCCGAAACTCATGGCCGGATAGTCGCTCATTTCATAAATGACATTAACATTTTCTTTGATGTTCGTAACCTTCATGATGGTTTTTTCACCGCTTTTCTGGTTCTTGGTTTCCATCTCCATCAACATGCCGTTGGGATAGTCAGCGGGTATCTTCCCTCTTAACTGCTTTGCGTTGGCATTGGCCTGGAACATTCTGGACATACCGAAGTTTGCTTCCCGTGAAACCCAAATATCAGTTACAGTATGTTCATTTTCTGATCTGTAGCCATCGCAGCTATAGCCGGCAATGTTCTTGCTGCCAATCTTTGTATATCCTTCCCAGTTTTCAGGTTCATTATCTGCAGGCCCGTCCTCATAAGTTACATCTTCCTCCATTTCTTCAACCTGTTGCAAAACATTTTGCCACTCATAAGCATAAGAGAATTTTTCATCTTCCGAGTTCATGAGCATGATCATAGCTGAGTTTTTAAAATCGTAAATAATAAAGACATCGCCTTGCTGCTGATCCATACCTTCTCCGCTAAACCCGGTTCCGGTGTATATACCATCATCATTAAAGTGCATATCCATAAACACTGGAGGCTCTGTTTTTCCGTTATTGTCAACTGTTTCAATTTTCATAGTCGTAACAGTATTAAATCGGTAGCTGTCTTCAGTTGCGACATTACTGTTCAGCTTAAAAATGGGATTTCGGTTACCCTCCTCTCCGCTGCCTTCAATGTCTCCAAAAATTGAATTCCAAGACTTCTCGACCATTTGTTCCGCCCGGCGTTCAATTTCAGATGAAATTTTTTCTTCGGCTTTTTTCTCTACGGCATCTTCTGCCTTTTTCTTCAAACGCTTCAATAGCTGTGCTTCAGCATTGAAAGTAAAGGCTAGCATCAGTATGGCTGCAAAAGTATAGGTAATGACTGCTCTCATGATGGTATTATTTTTATATGATAAGTTGAGATTTCCCGGTAAATATGACTCCTTTTGTTATAGGTAACTAATTATTTATAAATAAACTAGTTAGGTTTGTTTACAAGGCAAAAAATAAGGAGACATATTTGTGAGAATTATTTCAGTCAGATAAAGCATCAATTGCAGCCCTGACACCGTCAACGACCCGGGCCATGCGTTCATAGTCAAGGGTGTCGGGGGTATCAAGGGCGGTATGGTAGTTGGGGTTCCGGTAGAAGGCGGTATCGGTGATCATGGCTGCCGGGAAGCCGGCCCACCAGTAGTTGAGGTGATCGGACAATGCCACTCCGGGCAGCAAACGCGGAGCATTAATAGATTCGACAGGCAAAGGGGTGGCCTTTTGCATAGATGTGCGCACCACTCGTACAACTTTTCGCTGAAACAGCTTCCCGACCACGGCAATGAAGTTTCCTTTGGAAGGGTAAAAAGGCCGAAGCAAGAATAATGGATACTGTTGGCTGTCAGGGTCATCGCTGAAATACCCTATCATTTCCAGAGCAAGCATGGCCTTGACC